>JBDTSF010000080.1:0-21134 GCA_039931295.1 Nitrospirota bacterium
GCCTCCACCTTTAAAGAATAAATGACACTGGAGTGCACAGTCAGGTGTGCCCGGCTGTCCCTTGGAAAGTGGAGTCTTGAGATAGTCTGGATTTATAGTTTTTGTTACGTTGTCGCTTCCAACGCGCGGCTTAGCTCGAAGAATGTGCCGCACCAGGAAACGATTGCATATTGAGTAATCGGAAATCCGGGATGTGGTCTGGATGCGGAATGATAGCCATCTCCGCAACGGCCATTTCGCCTCGTTCGCTGGTCGCCATGATTTTCATATCATATGTGTCCACGGGAATACGGCAATGGAGGTCTTCCGGCACTGACGTGAGGCGAAGAAATGACGATCCGTCATGACCTAAAAAGAGACTGAATACATCGACAAACACGGCATCCAGATATTGCGGGTCTTTGGTGGGATGAATATTGAAGTTCGTCGATCCGACCCGGTCATGCCTCAGCTTCAGATGACTGCCAACGGCAGAAACATTCGGCGGCTTCTTTTCCAACGACATCAGTTTCACTTCTACATTTCTGAGGGGCAGATCGTCACGATTGATCAAGGCGATACGGTAGGTGTACAGTTTTCCTCCGGCCAGTAGAGTCCGAGACTGATCGATGCCTGAATCCGCCTGCACCCAGGGCTCTCCCTCGCAAATCATCACAGACAATTTTCCATGTTTTAAATTCGGACGTAGGTATAAATGAACCGCCCATGCACAGAAGCCTGCAAACGCAATCCAATAGATCCATGAATCGATGGACTTATCCGCCACCCATGATGGAACATCCTCAATGCCGAAATAAAGCAACCAGGCTTCCACATTGGAACGGGCGTGCCGAGGGGTGACGGTCGACAGCAACATGAGCAACCCGCACAGCAAATTTGGGACTGATAGAAGAACCCATTTCCAGTACACTCGCATGGCACGCTCCCTTGGATTACGCCAAGAGTAGGCGGTTTCTTTGAAGGTGGCAAGTCAAACACCATTGCCCGACGCAGAGGCCACGACCGTATCAGAAATGACACGACGACTCGGAGAGCTTATGGCACGGAAGCGCGGTGATCGTCGCGGGAATGACCGTCTCGAATCCGTCCGTGGTGACGACCAAGGTAGAAACCATTCACAAGCCAAAGGACAGCAATCGGGACGGCGGCGAACGCCGTTTCGCCGATGGTGAGGCCCGCCGATTGCAGCGCGTTGGAGAACCAACTACTCGCCATGTCGCCGCCGCGGTGCACGACCGTATCGATCACGTTCTTCGCCTGATACTTTTCTTCCTTCGACACGACCGTGAACAATGTCTCCCGAGTCGGCTTGGCAATCGCAAACTCGCCGGCTCGCCGCAGGACACCGAAGACGACCAGCACGGCGAGAATTGGCGCCAGGCCGAAGACGGAGAACCCAACGACGTTGAACGCCGGGACAAGGACAAGCATCGCTGTCACTCCGAGTCCTGCAAGCAATCGTCCTGTCAGAAAAATCTGCGCGAGGACCGTCAGACCGTTCACGGCGAAATCGACCCAGGCGAACAGCTGAGTGCGCTCCTCAGCGCTGCCCACCACTTGAGGCACGAGCACCATCTGCTGGCTGTACAACGTTGTCGAGAGCACGGAATAACAGGCCAAATAGAGGCAGATACCCAACAAATAACGAGATTGCAGAATCTTTGTGAGACCGATCCAGAGACTCGGTGGCGCGCGCTCATCGACCTCGGCTTTGAGGATCGTGGTGCCCGCTCCTTCCCTGGTGTGTCGAGGGTGCGTTTGAAGAACGGCGAAGAAACAGGTCATGGCTGCCAGCAACAACCCGATGGAGACCAACAACAAAGGCGCCACTCCGAGAAAGGGCACCAGCAACGCGGTAAACAGTGGACCCGCAACAGCCCCGCAGCTCCCACCCGCGGCAATGAATCCGAATAGCCGTCGCGCGGACTCGGTGGAATAGAGATCCACCATGACGCTCCAAAACACCGAGACCACGAATAGGTTGAAGACACTCACCCACACGAAGAACACAGGCGCCACCGTCGTGCGAGGGAGGTCGCTTATCAGGGCGAGGAAAAACAGGAACAGATTGCTCGAGAAAAATAGGTAGATCGTTGGAATAAGCCGGCGAACCGGGAGACGTCCGGCGATCCAGCCGAAGAGCGGCACCAAGACCACCATCGAGACGAATACGGCGGAAAAGAGCCACGGCAGGTTCAGCACGCCGGTTTGCACGCTCATTTCATCACGCACCGGCCGCAAGACATAGTACGAAGCCAGCAGGGTGAAGAAGCAGAGAAACGACCAGAGAAGGCCGCGCAATTCTTCGCGGTTGACGGGAGTAAACCGGCTGAGGATGCGATGGAATGATGATGGAGTGAGCGGCATCATTCGGGTAGGTTCGAATGCGGCGACTATACAGGAAGCGTTTATTGGAACCTACTTAGGTGTAGGAAAGAATGGAGCAGCCCATTCTGGAAAATTCCGCGATGTTTTGGTGAATACACCGAATTTTTCTGCAACGGCTAGGGTCCTCCCTGCCATGCCGCAGCCTTCCCCCCACACTTTCAGCCACTTGCGATATTCGCTCATTCTGGTTTCATTGTATTATTATCGATCTCATGATTCTTAATGCATCTGTAACATTGAAGGTTTATCCTCTCTTCGAATTACACAGGCCCAAGAGCTTCTGACAATCGCCTCGAACGGCTCCGCCGAAAACCATATGACAACCCATGCGCCCAAGAAGATACTGATCGTCGAAGACGAGGCAGACATTGCTCAGTTGGTGAAACTGTATCTTGAAAAAGATGGGATTCGAACCACGATCGCCTCGACAGGTATCGAAGCCCTCACGCTGATCAAGGCCCATCGCCCCGATATGGTCATTCTGGATCTCATGCTCCCCGAAATGGACGGACTGGAGATCTGCAAGAAGATCCGCACGGCGCCGGACACCGCCTTGCTCCCGATTCTGATGTTGACGGCCAAAGCCGAAGAGTCTGACACCATCATTGGTCTCGAACTGGGGGCTGACGACTACGTCACCAAGCCGTTTAGCCCCAAAGTGTTGGTCACGCGGGTGAAGGCCTTGTTCCGACGATTGGAGAGAGTGGAAGACCTAAAGCACACGTCCTACACATACGGTTCGCTGTTGGTGGATCTCTCGCGGCACGAAGCGCTGGTCGATAAGAAGGAAATCCCCTTGACCGCAAAGGAATTTGGTTTACTCGAACAACTTGTGCGTCACCCTGGTCGGGTCTTGACCCGCGATACCTTGTTGAATGCGGTGTGGGGCTATGACTATTACGGCACCACCAGAACTGTGGACGTGCATATCCGCCGGCTGAAGATCAAGATTCCGCTACTCGACGATGCGATCATCGCAGTCAAATCCCTTGGATACAAGCTGTCCGATCAAGCCCCTCAGAGGTAGCTGTATCAGCGATCTGTCAGTAGAATCTTCGCATTACTGCCTGCCTTGTGACGTTCCCTTCATCGATATACAGCCATTCCCATCCAGGCACAAATTACCCGTTACACAAAATTAATCTGCCGTTGACCGTCCGATGCTTTGAACGGAGTAGAAGTATGCCCACAGGGAGGTGACGCCGATGCCGAATACCAGCTCATCGAACCATGTCCCGAGAATGGTCCCGTCGAAACACTCAGACATCCACCGGCAGAAGAATGCGAATTATACAGATCTTGAAAACGAACTCACGAGACTCCGAGCGAGGCTCACACGCGAGGCCATGATGTCACATCTCATCACCACAGAACCCGAACTCTTCCCCGACCCGATCGACCAAGGCGCCTCTGAGTATGAGAACGATATCGCTCTGTCCGTCAAGCTGCTCACTATCGAGAAGCTCCGCCGGATTGAGCAGGCACTCACATCTCTGCATACACGTTCTTACGGAATCTGCTCCCGGTGCCGTCATCAAATCCCCTATGCCAGGCTCAGAGTGCAGCCCGATTCGCTCTACTGCGTTTCCTGTCTTACCGTCATCGAACAACAATCTTCCAGAAGGTAATTCAATGACGAACACCTCTACCACCCTGCCCGCATATCGGAGCCCAGGTACGTCCCTCTCGCGCACCTGCCTCCCCGCGCTTGTCCCTTCTTGCCAGGAGAAGGGACAAGTCCCGGGCTCCTACTTCCCCAAGGAGATCACCACGCAAGGTATTCGCAAACGACCGCGCCACATTATGACCTTCGATATCGAAGAGCATTTTCATGCATCGCGATTCGACTCTCCCATGCGGCGGCGCCATTGGTCTTCGTTCCAGAGCCGGATACAAGCGAACGCCGAGCGAATCCTCAAGTTGCTGGCTCACCACGCAACGAAGGCCACTTTTTTTGCGCTCGGATGGCTGGCTGAGCAACACCCGTCGGTCATTCGCGCGGTTTCGGCGGCCGGCCACGAAATAGCCTGTCTCGGCTATGGACATGAATTGGTCGCCGCACACACCCCACAAAGTTTTCGACAGGACATTCGTCGAGCCAAATCTATCTTGGAGGATATCACGGGACACCAGGTCATCGGATTCCGTGCGCCGAGCCTGAGCATCACCGCACACACACCGTGGGCCTTGCCGATTGTAGCTGAAGAGGGATTTCTCTACGACAGCAGCGTGCTTCCCATCGTCCATGATTTGGCAGGGATTCCTGGCGCAAACCAATGGATCCACCGGCTCTCCTGGGAAAAACGCAGTCTCTGGGAAGTCCCACCCTCCACCTTGAATGTGGGAGGATTCCGCATCGCCATTGGAGGAGGCGGGTACCTTCGGGCTCTCAGCTACCCGGTGTTGAACTCCCTTCTTTCACGAATTGAAGCGTTCGACAAACCGATCGTCGTCTACATACGGTCATGGGAGATCGATGCCGCGCAACCACGCATGCGAGACACGCGGCTTTCCGAGTTTCGTCACTACTTAAACCTCAATAAAACAGCCGGACGACTTCATCGGCTGCTCGCCGGCTTTCAGTTCGGACCTGTCTGTGAGGTTGTTCTCCCGATTCGTGAACAGATTCGGAGCACTTCGGTACAGGCAGTTCACGATTCAGCCACAGGCGACCGCCTGAATGAGTCGCCACAACTTACAATCGTGTAACGAAGGAGAGATGATGCACTGCACACGCTGCGCCGGCTTGAGAGTGTCCGAGATCATTTACGAGGGAGGCAGCAGAGTCCTTGCTCTGCGATGCGTTCACTGCGGTGACGTCATCGACCCTCTCATCATCCTCAATCGCCATCGCCGCCTCTATCGAAAACCAAGGCGAGCCCGAACGCCCATCTACGGAAACGTCCGGTGGAAGAAGAACCACCCCGTGACGGCCTAGCACTGGCAGGGGAAATTTTGGCAGGGAAGGCCGTCAATCTGGCGTGAAATCAATTCCCAATCTTTACGCTGGAGGACTCGCACGCATGTGGTGGATCGCATAGGCGGTTCGAATGTGCTCCTTCTCGCTTTCGAGTCCTCGCACCTGTAACCACACAGCACCGTCGTTCGGCTCCGAGACAAGCACGAACATCAGTTGCGGAGAGTGCTGTCCTTCAAACATGATGTAATCGGCGATGCGCCGAATGAGTAGTTCTGAACGGCGGAATTTAAAGGCATACCCACCCTCGATCTCTTGAATCTCTGCCACATATTTGAAAAGGCTTGATACCAACATTTGCCGCTGTAGCGCAAGAGCCGGGTCAGGAGCCTGTGTCACTAACCATGGGACTTGATTCAGTGACATCATCTAGCCCCTAGTGGCGTGCGCGCTGACCGTTTCGGCACGCCCGTCACATTAATTGAACGGGAATTGCGTGTTTCACCCGCGCCAACTACCGCTCGAACCGATGTCGAACCTTAAACCCAGTAATCTTGATGATGTCGTCCGTCGGATCGTCCCCTGACCATCAAGCCTTGAATGGTTATTCCTCTGACGCATGGGGACGCAACGCCCTCGTTTGAATCTTTCCCAACTCGCACGATTCATAAATCGTGCAGGCTTCCCAGAGGTGGAGTCTCCAGGGGACGATGCCACTCATGCTTAACTGCCAATCTTCCCGCCATCGTCCTTCGTGATCACGAGGCAAGCAGAGCGAGGCCGCCCACCGGATTCCCCATCAGGCCAGGAGCTGAACTGCTTGGGATTCGTCGGATCGCCTGGCAGATCGTCCGGGCGCTCGCCCGGATGCTGGATTCCGACGAACATAGTACGCCTATCAGGAGTCATGAATACGCCCGTGATTTCGCACTGATTCGGCCCCACGAGGAATCGTCTGGTTTCCCTCGTTTCCGGATGGGCGGCAAGCATCACGTTGTTGCCGAACCCGGTGTAGTTGCCGGAGTTAATCGTCGACGTCGACACGTCGGTCTGAATCCAGATTAGGCCACTGGGATCCACATAGATACCGTCTGGTGATCCATACTTGTCGCCGAAAATTGTAGAGCCATGAACAGGGTTCTCCGGATCACCACACAGCGCGAAGATGTCCCACCCGAACGTCGGTTCCGTCCAATCCTGGCGATAGTACCAACGAATGATGTGTCCGTAATTGTTGATCGCGCGCGGATTGGCTGCATCTACCGGCGGACGGGCTGAGCCTGCAGCGGTAGACCCGTCAGGATTGTTGATCGACAAAGGTGTCGAGCCGCGCCGGTTGTTATTTGTTAACGTCACGATTGCCGTCAGATCTTTCGGGAAGGTATCGATCCACTCGGGACGGTCCATCATAGTGGCACCAACTGCATCCGCAGCGCCGCGCGTATTGATGAGGATATCGTTCAACGACCAACCAGCGAGGCTCGGATTGTCCGGAGTAAGCGGCAGCCATTCTCCGGTTCCGTCCGCATGGAACTTCGCAACGTAGAGAATGCCATCATCGAGCGGATTGATGCCTTGATGGCGCGCCTGCCTCCATGGCAAATTGGACACGTACCGATAGATATACTCGTTCCGCTCATCGTCGCCCATATAGACCACGACACGGCCGTTCCGGGATTCCTGCACCCAAGCACCTTCATGTTTGAGCCGCCCGAGCGCGGTGCGCTTCACAGGTGTCGAATGTGGCTTAAATGGGTTGATTTCCACCACCAGCCAAAGCGGTTCGGCTCGTTCGGCTCGGCATCGACCTGGAATCGTGTATCAGTTGTATGCCAGAGATAGCCGAAGCCGGTCGCGTTGATGCCATAGCGTTTTTCCAGATTCGTCTGCGGACTGTTCTTTCGAAAATACCCGTTGAAATTTTCTTCGCATGCCAGATAGGTGCCCCACGGCGTAAAGCCCATCGCGCAGTTATTCAGTGTGCCGAGGACTCTTGTGCCTGTGGGATCGCCAATTGTCCTGAGCCTGGCGTCGCCGGCAGCCGGCCCACTGATCTCGATCGGTGTCATTCCGGTAATACGGCGGGCGTACGGCGACGGGCGCACGACATCCCAATTGCCGCGTCTTCGCTTCCCATCCCGCGGAAAGCCACTCCTCTTCGTCACTTCAATGATCGACACGCCATGCGCATTCAACGATTTCTTGGTTTTCTCAGGGGTCCAGTTGTTCACGCCGTCCGCGAAAAGCAAGCCGTCATCGGTGTATTCGTTGTTCTGGACGATCAGTCCCCGCTGGGACCTGAAGATTGGGAAGTACACCAAGCCGTCGTTGTGCATGCCCCATTGGCGCGATTGCTCATCAGCTGTATTGCTCGCATCTTGCCTGAACGCCGGACCGTCCGACACGGGGTCGCCCCAGGCGATGAGCACTTCGGCTGTATAGCCTTTTGGCACCACGACCGTGTCTACAGCAGATACGGGCACACTCTCGAACCCGAGCCGCGGCCGTCTGCGCTCACCCTGCTCATCCGTTTCTCTGCCCTCGTCGTCGTTTTCTTGCGCGGAAGCGGGCACGGCCTTCAACAGCGCCTCGACGCCACCGAGCGACATGGCCGCCGCAGTCACGAGACCGCCTGTCAAGAAGCCGCGCCGGGATAAGCTCGCGTTCAAGACGTCTTGAAAATGTTCGTTGCCTGATGTGTTGCAATCATTGTCATCATCGCTATGGTTCATGAATGTCTCCTTCCTCACAACGTGTAAGAATTGATGGGTCCATGGCATCACGCGCGGACAGCTCAGTGTTCATGGAGGCCCCAAAGCCCAAATAGATAGAGACTACCGCAGCCGGGACAACCAGACCCTCGTCGTTGCTGAAAGCCCCCACTTTCTAACCCACTTGTTGACTCTCGCTCTCATCCCTTCTTTCTCACATTTCTTCACTGCGCCGGACAACATCAGCAGCAGCGAGCGTGACGGGATCCATATCGGCACACATGAATGATTGACGAATCTTGGCCCATATCGTACTGCCATCGGCGCTCTCCTCCTTGTCACATGCATGCGGTGCAGCGGGCGGCGGCTCGCAGCCGAGGAAGAACGGAACGTTTCTCATACCTCCAGTGGATATTCTTAATGCCGCGTCACGGGAACGGTCCGAAGAAGCTTCAGTCTTCTCCTTCTGACTCATTGTCAGCACGCCTATACGAAGCACTGTCGCATGCGTCTGTTACAAATCGATCTCTTCATCCTCAAAAACTCGTAACAATGGCGTTAAGAAATGGTTGCTCCCGGCATGAAGCCAATCGAACAAGCGGTTGCATCTCTACTCCTTTCCGCTGACGCTCGCTGTGCTCGGTCTTCTCGCAGCCTGCGTCTCGACCCCGACCTTCCCACGACATGAAATTCCCACTGCCCAGTCCAACCCCTTCGGGACAGCCACGGTGCGCACGCAACGATTGATCCGGGGATATAATCCAAAGGTCTGAACGGGGAGATGCTCGCGCGGTTGCGGAGCGAGTTTCGTATCCGCTACGATGACCGAGGCGTTGTGCAGAAACTATGTTCCCCCTTAACTAACCGAATTGATTCTGGCTTGTTTCTGGCAGCGCCGCTCGTCATCTCATTCCCTCTAGACCGGGAAGAAGGCTTCCCTTGACTCCCCTCTCCGACTATAGTGTTAAGATAGCGTCTCACGGAAGGTAAGAACTTCGATGGACGCTTCTTCGTTGACATCACTGACAATCAATAAAGGCACCTGTTATGCCGTATTTGCCTACGATATCGGGTGGTCGATCGACTTGGAGGACGTCAATCGCCGGATTACAGCTGACAGGGAACGCAGCCGTCTCCGGCATAAGACAAGATCTCCGCAATATTTCGAATACCGGCCGGCGCCGCTACGCCTCATGCAAGAAGGAGGAAGCCTATCAGTCGGCTCGTATCGATCCAGTCCTTCCGTCGAAGTCATGGTGTATGACTTCGGCGCTGTGACCATCACCTACCGGTTCACGCTGGACGGTCCCTTTGAAGGCCTGCTCGAACTCAGCGAGTCGCTCTACGAGAACGAGCTCTTACTCACGGAATCACGCAAGCGGGTGGAGCAGCTCGTTGAGGCGATTCATCCGTCGATTGAACGGCCCAAGATCGCCAAAGAGGTAGAGGACTACATCATTTTTTCAATCGAATCTTATTCACCGGCAGAGCCGCTTCCGCCCTGGACAAGCCGGGAGACGGAACTGGCGCAAGTGCTGCGTGGCGAACGGACGCCGCTCGCAGACCAAGAGATTCAAGATGCCACGTCCTGTCGCATTTCATACGGAGTCGGGGACGCCGCCCTCATCGACTGGCATTCGGCTGTGATCTTCGGAAATGAGATGGACGATGTGCGGGCCGTGCTGGAATTTGCCAATGTGGAGCTCCTGGAAATGCGGATGCTCGACGAACAGCTCGATACGGCGCTGAACGAGGGGTACGCCACGCTCGCTCGAAAACCACGCCTGCTGCCGCTCCCCGGTCTACACGACAAAGACACCACGCATATCGCGCAACTGCAAGTCGACGGTGCGCTCCTGTTCGAGCGGGTGACGAACACCTTGAAGCTGTTGGGCGACCAGTACCTGGCGCGCGTCTATCGCCTCGCTTCTCAACGTTTCCACCTTGAAGCCTGGGATGCGAGCATTCTGCGAAAACTGGAGACGTTGGAAAGCATCTACGGCAAGATGTCGGACCGCACGACCACCCGACGCATGGAAGTGCTTGAATGGATCATCATCGTCCTGATCACCGTCTCGATTGCGGTCTCCTTCTTTCCGATGGGCGAGCACTGACAGGGTGTTGAAAAACTATTCGGGAGTTAGGAAAATGTATGGCCAGGAGGTCACAGACAGTCCTCCCATAGCCCGCCGCCTGTTCAAAAATGCCTGAATTCTACCCGTACAACCCGGCGGACTTTTTCAACAGCCAGCTAGAGGTGATCTAGGATGGCGTCCTTGCGTTGGTGAATATCCCATGCTGCGGAGTGATCTCTCGGAAGACGTCTCGTTTCTTCAGATGGTGCGGCTCTTCCGCCTGCAGCAGTTGGGCAAGTGTTTTCACTGCATCCAGCACGTGCTCTCCCTTATTCAGCATCACACACTCGGCACGGTGGCCCATCGCCGCGTCTGTGATTTCGGCTCGCGCGGGTAAGCCACTCTTAGCCAACGTTTCAAGCACTTGCGTGGCCCATATCACCGGGATGTGCGCCGCCTCGCACAGGCAGAGGATGTCTTCCTGTATACGCGCCAGATGGTCAAAGCCGACCTCCACCGCCAGGTCTCCGCGTGCGATCATAACGCCACATTTGGGCAGCTCGAGCCCCGCAAGTAGCAACTGCGTCAATTGGTGGACAGCCTCCTGCGTCTCCACTTTGAGCACAATGCCCATGTCAGGATCGCCCAACTCTTTCAAGGCCTCGCGCAGGTCGTACAGATCTGGGGGACGATGGACAAACGAAAGACCGACCGCATTCGCATGCTTGACCACAAACGACAAGTCCGCTCGGTCTCGTGCCGTGAGTGCCGGCAAATTAATAGAAGAGTCGGGGAAGTTCAGCCCTTTGTCAGACCTGATACGCGCCGGAATGCCGCAAGGGGCCATGACATCCAACTCCACATAGTGTTCGTGGATGGCCAAGACGGACGCGGCGATTTTTCCGTCATCAATGTATACCCGGTGGCCGGGCTGCACGGCCTGCAGCGCGGCCGGTAGTGTACAACTGATACCTGCGGGCATGTCTTGTCTGGCGAGGTGGCCGGGATGTTCGGGATCGCGGTACAGATGAAGCCGGTCTCCCGCCTGCACTTGCAAATCCACCGGCTGTGGCGTCACGGGCCCCACGGTCAACTCCACGCCCTGTTCGCCTCGCAGGAGAATCCCCTCCTGCAGGTAGGCCGTACGCTGGAGGCCGACACGGACTCGCGTTGCACTCGTGCGCCCGAGCACATATAGCGTGCGAGCGCGGTTTCGGGTATCTTCAAATTGTAATATCTCGCCGACATGCATGACTTCCAGACCCTGTTGCTGCGGCAATGCGATCACGAAGTGGGAGGCTTCGCCCGAGGGGCGGACCCATCCCGTGTACGCAGCGTGGCTATCGAGATAACCTTCAAGGAGCCGGCTGGGGCGGCCCTCCGCATCCTTGGGCACCGAGAGCTTCAGTGGACGGGTCTCAAGCTCCAGTGGCCCCGTGCGTACTTTGGGACCGGCCAAATCCATCAGGATCCGACAGCGCCGCCCCACGCTCTGTCCCGCTCGTGTCAGCCGGTCCTCGGCGTGCCGAATCGATTTGATGATCTGGGCCCATTCAGGCGCTGAGTCGTGAGCGCAATTGATTCGCGCGATATCCATCCCTTCGAGCAACAAGTGCTCAAGCAGATCTGACTGGGGAATGATGCTCGCGTCCAGCGTCACCATAATCCGAGTGCTTCGGGCTGCACGTGGGCGGCCCAAGAGCGCTCGGCTGCGCTGTGCCAAGAGGGCGTGCGCTCGCTTCATGTCTGGGACAGACAGACCAGTCTCAGGCGGCACGGCCCCCACATGGACCATGACGTGTTGCAGGCTGGCCAAGACGCTCCCTTCGAGACGTCCTAAAGAAGACAGGCCGAGATCGGCCAACTCAAATTGAAGCTCTTGCAAGTCGTGATCGCGCAAGACGAGGTAGGCGAGCAGATTGTCACGGCTGCACGCACCGTCAGGCTCGACTGAGCGGAAGTGGGGGCGTACCGAGCCGACCCTTTCGAGGATCTCCGAGTAGAGCGCCTCAAGTTTCTTCGCGAGCCCACTCTTCTGAGAGTCTGTATCAGGGCGATCCCTATCCGGCACGAGCGCCACCTCGCCTGGAGGATTATCTGACGTCGAACTCATTGTCGTCACCCTCTTCTGAAGCAGGAAGGAAAAAAGGATACATCGCCCGATAGTCATTTGACGATCGAAAAATATTGAACATTCAAGGCTGCTCTTCCCCCACGATGCGCGGTGACGTCAAGGCACAGATAACCATGTACAGCGACGTCTCCATGGAAGCCCGTGTCCCTGCCAGCACCCCTTGCCCTCGATCAAGGCGATGGCGGGCGAGGTCTTGACCACCCTGTCGCCGACGTTCGAGCAGATGTACTGCTGCTAGTCCGTCGTTCGGGCATGGACAGCGCGGGCGGCGCACCATATTCAGCCAGCGATAGTTGACCAGTGCAACGCGCCGGCGTTGTCATGTGGAAACAGACGCTCGAAAGCTGCAATCGTCAGTTGGTGAGGGCGCAGGGGACTATTCGAGTTCCGCATGGACAAGGCTACTTTCAGTCTGGCGCCAGGAGGCCATGTTAATACCCACCGTCAAGAACGGATAATTGCCCCGAGAGGCACCCGGTCTTCGGAAAGAAGCGGGCAGGGATCAGTCCCCGCTACCTCAACCTCGGTTCAACCGCGGCATCAGCCGGGTGATCGCCCACCCAATCACCACGACGAGAGGCCATAGAGGGTGTTGTGCTATTATTATGTAGTGTTCCTTTCTCATCCGATATGGGCTCCTTCCAACGAATGGCCTTGGTGCATCATCGAGTGTCCTAGATACTCATGGTGAAAGGTTTCTGCGCTTTCACGTGCAGTTACTCTAACGCTGACACATTCCAGTTCAGTTAATTCCTCATAAACAGTATGTAAATTGTGCATTGAGTGGAGTGATTGGGTTGTTCTGGGTGTTGCGTGAAGCTGCCAGCCACTCAGGCTCACGCGGGAATGGTCGTGATCAGCAATTGATGCACAGGAGTGTACGCGAAGGATTTTATGGAAGAGGAGAATGGAAAGGGAGGAATGGATCATCATCGTCTTGATCGCCATTTCTATCGCAGTCTCCTTCTTTCCGATGGGCGAGCACTGAGAAAGATAAGACGTGAACAGTGAAAGGTAGGGCTGTCGAGTGCTCTTCCTCCGAAGCCTTTCACGTGTGACGGCTCGCGTGTCACGGATTGCAACCAACTCTTTTGATCATCCTGCAGGGGGCTCGCCTGCTGTGCCACTCACACGGGCTACCGAAGTTCTCACATCCAAATAGTTTTTCTGCAGCTTCTTCACCTGCATGATTCATGACGGCTCGTCGCAAAATCGCCGAGCCGTCACACGGGAGAGAGGCGGGAAGCTACAAGGTTGAGTTTGTCTCACCTGGGGAGTCCGAAGGGAGTGCGCCTCCTTCGTGTGGACGCTACAAGGGGGCTGGCCAGCAGCCTATCGGCAGTGGCAATAGAAGTCTTCGTGAAGAGTGTGGACTCGCCTCTCATCGCCGTGCCGCCATGTGCCGAATAATCTTGCCTTCCACCATGTAGACGACGAGTTCAGCGATGTTCGTCGCATGGTCGGCGATCCGCTCGTAATACTTGCCGATGAAGGTGAGGCGGGTCCCTCGCGTGATAGCCCGTGAATCTTCCAGCATGAACGAGACGAGTTCTCTGAAGAGTTGCTCCGTGAGGCCATCGACAAAGCCGTCGTCCCGACAAACTTTTCGCGCCAGCTCGGAATCGCGAGTCACAAAGGCATCCAGACATTCTTTGACCATCCGGCTCGTCCACTCAGCCATTCTCGGAATATCGATATAGGGTTTGAGCTGAGGTTCTTCGTTCAACTCGATCACCCGTTCGGCGATATTTTCTGCCAAATCGCTCATTCGTTCGAGTTCTGTGGAGATCTTCATGGCCGTCGTAATAAATCGGAGATCGCCGGCCCTCGGATGCTGGAGCGCCAGGAGGCTGAGACACGCCTCGTCGATTTCGAGGTCCAGCATGTTGATCAACATGTCATTTTCGACGACGCGAATCGCCAGGTCCACATTGCGCTCTGTCAACGCTTGCAAGACATCCTGCAATTGAGATTCAACTGAGCCCCCCATGAGCAAGACTTTCTTTTTAATCTCGTTCAGCTCGACATCGAAATATCGTTCCATCCCTGCCTCCTGGTAAGCGTAGCCTCAATCGGCCGGTTACCTATCGTGATTGGTTCTCCATACGTCAAGGAACGCTGAAAACTTGTCTCTCACCAGGACACGCTCGTCGGCTACCTTATCGAGGAACTCTGACAGCCGCCGGGATTTCAGAACCGTATAGATGGTCACGGCTATCGTGGGAATCAGGATGACCAGAAAAATAAAGAACTTTCTTGCGAACGGACCATCGGCCTCGGCGATCAAATTCATGCCCAGAAAGCCCGTCGTTGCCATGCCGATCAAACCGACCGTGGTGACGACGGTCAGG
Source organism: Nitrospirota bacterium (assembly GCA_039931295.1). Classification (GTDB taxonomy): domain Bacteria; phylum Nitrospirota; class Nitrospiria; order Nitrospirales; family Nitrospiraceae; genus Palsa-1315. The sequence continues at coordinate 14,577 of JBDTSF010000080.1, forward strand.
CGTACCATCGTCTCTCCCTGTCGGCGCAGCACATCGCTGTCGAGATACTGACTCATATCCTCGATGGCTTCCCGGACCTCGGCATACAATTGGGCCGTTCCAAGATGCCTATTCGTCATGCGAAACAGTTCCTTCACCTGGGTATGTTCCGACACATCGTGGAACCAGTACCGATGGGTAAAACGCAGGAACACGCCGAGGATCTGTCGGGTCACGCGCTGGAAATTTCTGACCGATTCCAGGCTGCCGGGGTCCAGCCGATTCAGCGCATCGACGAGTCGGTCGGCCAACATGAGCATGGCCGCCTTATGAAAGTGGCAAATCAGAAACAGCATAAAATACTCGTGACGAAACTGCTCGAGACCTGTCTTCCGAGTGACCAAAAACCGCTCGCTGCGGTCGCTCACTTCCGTGAACACGCGTCCGCTGCAGATGAAGCGGGTCCCCGGGCGCTCCCGGTCTTTTTCGTTCCAGTAACGATCATAGAAAAAGCGATCTTCAAAATCGCACAGGTGCTGCTCGGAATAGGGCAGAGAGTCCAACGGGTCCGGCGCAGCGGCGAGCCCCAGCCGAATGAAGTCCCCGCGGGTCAGCGCAGCGGGATTGTCAATCGTCAGATAGGCCATCAACGGCAGCAGGTGAGACTCGATCTGCCGATAGCGGATGAGGCCGGGCCTGCCTGAATGGTGGTGCACCAGCGGTTCGAGCAGAAATTCCCAGTGAGAGGCGATACACGGCGCTCGGTACTGGCACGCAAAGGACAAGTATTTCTCCTTGTGCTCATAGTCGGACACCGCCAGCACCGTGCCATCCTTGGCGAGCCATTCCGCCTTTTTCAGACAGTGGCCACCGTGCCCTTCGGGCTCCCAATACGTGGGATACCCTCTCGCGAAACGAAGCATGGTGTCCTCTACCCAGGTCAGCGGAAGATCGTCGGCGAAAATTTCCATGGCCAGGATGACGATGTCGATGTCGTAGAAAAAGTACAAATCCACATGCGCTACTCCGAACGTGATCGGTACCGCTCCGGGATCGGGGTAGGTCATCCGCACGTTGGCAATATCGGTGCGGCGGAACACGCGAATGGGCGATTCCTGATTGACACCGGTCCCGCGGCCTGTGCCCTCGCCGTAGAGAAATCGCTGGACGGAGGGTAGGAATGTGACGAATTCGCTGTAGTGGCGTTCCTGAAACAGGGCCGGATCGCCGGTAAACTCGTCCTCGACCTCTCGCCAAAGGCTGTCCTGTGTCTGAATACAGTCGCAATGGTTCTGGATCGGTTTATCATCACGAATCGGCATCAGCTGCAGAGGCCAGAGTACAATCTGCCTGAAATGCCTCACGACTTGGCCGAGATCGGCAGAAATGGTGTCCTGCATGCGTACTGCGCTAGTCTGTGAATGGTAATTACTGTTCATTTCACTGCTGAGAAATTTAATGGTGTCGTACAAGCCTTAGCGTCATGATAATCGTATGTCATGCCGCCACCGTAGCGTGCTTCTGGATGTCACATATCTTCAAGCAATCCCTTACGCGCGAGATTTCCAGTGATTCAAAAACCAATCCTGAGAATTCACGGCTGTCGCACCATCTACCGGTTGCATGCGTTCATACGTCCCGTCAGCGAGTAACCGTCTTGCTTGCACATTGTCCCGCAGCCCGACACCCAAAATGTCCTTGACGATGACCTCGCGCCAGCGAGGATCTTCCACAGGAAAAATCACCTCCACCCGGTGATCCAGGTTGCGCGGCATCAGATCAGCGCTCCCAATCAACACCTCGTTCTGCCCACCGTGACGAAAGTAGTAGATCCGCGCGTGTTCCAGAAAACGCCCAACCACCGAGGTGACGGTGATGGTCTCGCTGATCCCCGGGACACCCGGCCGCAGACAACATATACCTCGTACCTGAAGATCAATCCTGACTCCGGCTTGCGCCGCTCGATACAGGGCCTGGATGCACCGTGTATCGACCAACGAGTTCATCTTGAAGGCGATATATCCATCATCGTGCTCGCGGTGGCGGCACGTCTCGCGCTCGATCCGATCAAGCAGTTGTTGCCTGAGCGTCGTCGGTGCCACGAGGAGCTTGGAGTAGGAGTTCTTGCGGGAGTACCCGGTCAGTGAGTTGAACAGATCGGACACATCGCGGCTCATGACGGGATCGCATGTGAAATAGCTCAAATCGGTATAAATACGACTGGTGACAACGTTATAGTTTCCGGTGCCGAGATGGACATAGCGGCGAATTCCCTCCGGTTCGCGCCGGACGATGAGACAGACCTTCGCATGCGTCTTGAGCCCTTGCACACCATACACAACATGCACGCCTTCATCTTCAAGTTTCCGGGCCCATTCAATGTTGTTCTCTTCATCGAATCGAGCTTTGAGCTCAATTATCACCGCAACTTGCTTGCCGTTGACGCGAGCTGCCATCAACGCATCAACAATGGGTGATTTCGGATTGACGCGGTACAGGGTTTGTTTAATGGCGAGGACATCTGGATCGTGTGCGGCTTCCCGCAAAAACTCCACGACCGGCATGAAGCTGTCATAGGGATGATACAACAGCACATCCTGTTGACGGATCGCCGCCAAGAGACTGCCCGATTTGTTCAAGCAGGACGGGACGGCTGGGGAAAATGGCGGATCCTTCAGATCAGGACGATCGAGAGCGTACAGTTCACGAATCCCAGCCATGCCGATTGGACCATGACCTGCGTAGACGAGATATGGCGGGAGCTGAAGGTTTCTGGTCAGAATCTCGCGAATGTGCCCCGGTGTCGCCGCATCCAGTTCCAATCGAACGGCTGACGTGAAATGCCGCTGATCGAGCTGCTCTTCCACCGCCTCGATCAGATCGGATGCTTCGTCTTCCTCGATGGCGACATCGGCATCTCGCGTCACACGGAATGGGTATGACGCAACAACGTCCAGACCGGGAAAGAGGTCATCCAGGTTATGCGCGATGACCTCCTCCAGCCAGACAAATTGCTGCACTTTGCCCGCCCGGCCCAATCCCATCTGCGGTAGAGCGACATCCTCATCGGTGTGGATGGGAACGAGTCGGGGAAAGACATCCGGCACTTTCACGCGCGCGAAACAGTCGCCACGTTCGGGGTCCTTCACCATCACGGCAAGATTAAAGCTCAGACTCGAGATATGCGGAAAGGGATGGGTCGGATCAAAGGCTAGCGGTGTCAGCGTGGGAAAGATCTCTCGCTGAAAGTACTGTCGTAGCGCCTCTCTCTCCCTCTGCGCCAGCTCCACATACTGCAGCACACAAATGCCTGCCTCTCGTAGCGCAAGCAAGACGTCCTGTTTCCAGCACCGGTCGTATCGTTCATAGTGGGCGATCAACTCTCGGTTGATCGCCCCTATTTGCTCAGATGGTGTCATCCCATCGGGCGTGGTTCCGACAAACCCGCCAGCCACCTGACGATGGAGACCGGACACGCGAATCATGAAAAATTCATCCAGATTCGTGGCGAAGATTGCCAAAAACTTCACGCGTTCCAAGAGGGGGTACCGCTTGTCCTCGGCTTCTTCCAGGACCCGCTGGTTGAATTGCAGCCAGCTGAGCTCGCGATTCAGGAGATGGTGCGAGTCATCACGAACCTCCGATGGCTCGGCGGCTGGCTGTTGATGTTTTGCAGAATGATCGACCATTGAGATTCGCTACCGATGGTGATTCCTAAAATTAGGTCTCTAATTCCGGAGTTAATCTTCTGCCGGCCTTAGTCGCTCACTCCATCGGCCAGGTCTCAGTATTGTGCTAAGCCCGAGCACACCCACGATAATCAAGAACAAGACGAAAGACACCACAAGAAAAAACGTGCTGCGTAGTCCCGTGATCATGATGACCCTCCCCTTTGCGCTCAGGAGACACCGTGAACCCAAAGAATCCGCACCATACTTCGAACAAGACCACACCTCGTTGACTCGGCTGGCAAATCTTCTCCACTAGCACAGATCCCAGAGGACGTAATGACGATTCCAATTAACCTCTCAACCATAACGGTAGAATTGTACCCAGGCTGAGATCACTACGCCGTTGCAGGTGGGTTACGAATCTGTAACATTTTGGTGTCTTGCGTAATTCTGGTCGCTTCTATCGATTTCGTAGAGCGAACGGCACCGGGTTCGAGGAGGCACTCGTTGTGCGTGGCTACACCGTAACGATTACGGATTCGTGGCCATTACCAACAAGCGACTTGTGGGATGCGGCTCTCTGCGCGGCAAGTTTTCGTCAAAGCCGCTCGGCGTTCACAATCCAAGCAACAGATAGGCAATGAGAACGGCCTGATCATGATTACGACGAGCCGACGGCCGCGCGTCTCCGGCAGCCGCATAAGCGGATAAGGATGAATTCAAGTGAAAGGTCCTGGTGTATCCTCGCGCGAGTTAACAGAAATTTTACCCAGCCTTAATCGAGCCTCACACCCATTTCTTGTACTCTGCACTCTCCCATTACCCTTACTACAGTTTGGAGGTCTTCATGGGTCCCTTACCGAGTAACCCATATATCGAACTCCACGTGCCAGATGCGAAGACCGAACAGGAGTTCCTGCGGCTCGCGGTGCAAACAGCCGCCATGAAATTTCGCGCGGCGCATCACAAAGACTCCACCTCACCACAAGCAAGTTGTCACAACGACATCGCCATCCGACAACGTGTTGGATGACAGGCATGGTATGCTCACAACCTACTGAGAACGGCCTAGCGCAGATCGATGCCAGCCCTGCAACGGTGAAATTTACGTATCATTAACAAGCCTCTAACCTCGGCGCAATGCCGACTTGGTAGAATTACGCCAATACATACATAACCAAAATCACAGGAGGGGAACACATGGTTACAGTCAGTCAACTCATGAAGCGGGACCTCGTGACGGTAGATTCGGGCACCTCGGTCATCGAGGCCGCCAAGTTGATGAAAGCCTGCAATGTAGGAAGCGTGTTAGTGTCTCACGATCACCAGATCATCGGCATCGTTACGGAATCGGATGTCGTAAGGAAATTCGTGGGATCCGACAAGGCGTCCTACTTTATCCCCGTCGAAGACATCATGAGCTGCCCAATCATTGGGATCGAAGAGCGCCGCCCGCTCACCGAAGCGGCGGACCTCATGAATCGACACCAGACCCACCACTTAGGCGTCATTACCAATGGTGGAACGGTGGTGGGCACCCTCTCCGTCCGTGATCTGCTTCGTCCTGTCGCCATCGACGAATTCTAGCCATCAACTCTCCTTACCAACTCTCTCCACGCCCCGTCGCACCCGCGCACCACATGCGGGAAAGACGGGGTCCTCTGCTACCTGTTTTTCTGATTTGGCCGACCCGACTTGATGAATTCCGAACATTCAACAGGTCAACAGATTCTGGGATGGCTTCACAAACGACGCTTCACACTCAAGAGCAGCGGTTGCGCTCATGAATAGTCTGGGCTAGACCCGCAGCTTGTATCCCACCCCTCTGACGGTCAGGAGACATGTCGGACTGGTGGGGTTCTGCTCAATCTTCTGTCGCAGCGAATGAATATGCACATCAAGCGCGTGCTCTTCGAGCGAGTAGCCTTCTCCCCATACCCGGTTGAGCATCTCCTGGCGAGAGAATACGCGGCGAGGCGATTCGAGGAATTGCTTCAGAATTTGGAATTCCTTTGGGGTCAGATCGACGGCATGGCCGTTGACCAGGACTTCATGATAAGTGAGGTCCATCAGAAGGTTCCCCACGCTATACTGGGTGTGCGACTCGATGCCGGCCTCTCGGCGTCGAAGGATGGCGCGCACTCGCGCGACAATCTCGCGGACACTCTGGCCGCACACGACCAAATCTACATCCTGATCATATTCTTCGAGACACTCCTCGTCGTAGCAGGATATGGCTCTCTCCTGCACCGCGACGATCGAAACCCTATTCGGCATTTTCATCCGTCTGAATTTGGCGACGGAGTCGGAGCGACGGTCAAGAATAATTAAGGATGGCACGTTCACTTCCGCCTCTGTGAAAGCACAGGACTCCGTGGTCACCACTGTCCCACGATAGCCGGTCGACTCCAGTGCCTTCTTCAACGACTGCGCAAACGATTCGGACTTCAGGAAGATGAGGATCAAGTTGTGCATCCCTATCAGTGATGATCGACCAATCAATATTGTCAGATCATGATACGACCAGGCTCAACAACACACCGTTACGACAGAGTTACTTGTCCGTTAAATTGAACGGGAATCCGCTGATCCCTTGACCGGGCGCTCAGGCTGGAGAGAACGTCGATGTAATAATTCAACGATTCCGGGCAACGCAGCCCCACATCTCCTTGTCAGGATGCCGAAAAACTTTGACAGCCTGTTAGATACTCACGTTGCTTGGCCCGTCTGCCCCAGGTAGGGATTGCTTCTTTCTCCTTCCATCTGCGACAGTTAACCACCCCGCAAGGAGACCACGATGGCTCGCGCCAACAACCCTCCCTCGAAACCGCCAGATCACCCTGCTGTCAACCAGACTGTTCAATCGATGGTCGAACGTGAAATCAAACTGTCGGTCGATGACCATTTC
>JBDTSF010000081.1:0-3616 GCA_039931295.1 Nitrospirota bacterium
ACTCACGTTCTCGCATGCGGAGAGCGTCTTCCATGCGCTTGCGCTCGGTGATGTCTCGGGCTGAAGCATAGATGAGTCCGCCGGCTGGAATCGACTTCCATTCAATCCAACGATATGACCCATCCTTCCTTCGGTAACGATTGACGAAGGTCGGCACTTCTTTCTGCTCAGCCAGACCCCCCAGCGCATGGAGCGTTACCTCCATGTCGTCGGGGTGGACATAGTCCAGAAATTTCGCTCCTTCAAGTTCCTCAAGCGAATATCCCAATGTCAATTCCCATGCCTTATTCAACCTTTTGAAGCGTCCCGTGACGTCGGCAATACAGAGCAGATCGAGCGCGCTGGTGAAATAATGGTCGAGCTCCAGGTCCTTCTTCCGCAATGCCTCTTCCACCTGCTTCCGTTCGGTGATGTCGCGCACGAAGGCACAGTGAAACTCATGCCCTTCATGGGCAAGGAAACTGACTCGAATGTCGATCGGGACGAGCCGTCCATCCTTGGCACGATGGACGGTTTCAAAGGACATAGACCTGTTTTGCCGCACCTCCTCCCAGAAGCCCGGCCATCTGGAGGCAGCAAAGTCGGGATTGAGGTCCTGCACCGTCATGCCAAGGAGTTCGTCCCTCGAATAGCCCACCATGAGACTGGCCGCCTCGTTCGCGAAGAGGATCTTGGCTTGCGCATCGACCCAGTAAATCGCGTCGACTGCCTGGTCCATGGAAAACTGGGTCCGACGCAACCGCTCCTCCACCCGCTTGCGCTCGGTGATGTCATGGCACAGATAGATCAGGCAGGGAGTAGACCCGAGTTGGATCGATTCGACGGAGACCATGAGTGAGCGAATCTCTCCGAACTTGGTCCGGAGCAGCCCTTCCCGATTGTGCAAGTAACCCTGTTCCAGAATTTCCCGGAGCACAGATTCGCGTTCCGACACATCGGCCCACAGCCCCAATTCTAAGGTCGTACGGCCTATCACTTCCTCACGCATGTAACCGGTCAGCCGGCTAAACCCCTCATTCACATTAATAAACCGACCTTCCGCCACGGTACTGATCCCGACAGCGGAGGGAGTCCAGTTGAAAAAGGCTTGAAAATGCTGTTGCGACCGGGTCAGGTCCTCAATGAGTCGGGCTTGCTCCTGCTCCCCCCGCTTGCGCTCCGCAATATCGAGCACCAATACTTGGATCACGTCGGTCCCGTCGAAGGATGTGGGAATCGCCGTGACAGCCACGTCGATCCGCGACCCGTCGAGGCGCACGTATTGCGAGTCCAATGACGGAACCGGCTGGCCCTTCTCCATCAATTGATGGATGCGGTCCTTCACCATGGTGTGAAATTCCTGGGCAATTCGATCCAATATCGGCATGCCGAGCAATTGCTCGGCCCTCGTCGCGTTGAGAATGCGTTGCATCTCCCGATTGGCATAGACGAACCGTCCCGCTTCGATCACGAAGATACCGATCGGGGCGTTGTCGACCAGGGACCGATAGCGTTCTTCGCTCTGGCGCAGCGAGATCTCTGCCCGCCTCCGTTCCGACGCTTCTATCATGCGTGCAATCGTTTGACCGACGGATGCGCCAAAGTCCTGTACTTCGGGGACCCATTCCCTGGGCATCCCGACATGTTCACACCACAGCACACCAATGACCTTGCCTTGACGACGAATCGGCACGTCCAACACAGAGGTAATCCCCAAAGAGAGAAAGTAGTCGTCGGCAAACTCGCTCGTGCGCTGGTCGACTCGCGCATTGGAGGCGCCAATCACCAGACTCTCCTTGAGCACGGCAAGATAGCGCGGATAGCTCGATGCCGCGAGCCGGCTGCCGGCAGAATGAGTGGCCTGACTTCGCAGATACAGATCCTGGCAGACCAGTTCGGTCTGATCCCTGGACAGCAGCCACAGACTGACGCGTTCCACCGCGAGCACATCCGCCACAATACAGGTTACGTGTGAGAGGATGGTGGAAAACGTCAGAGAAATATCATCGAGATGTGCGAGTTCGAGGAGCGCGGTTTGCATCGCAGCGTCCTGCCGAATCCGCTCGTGTGACTCTTGCTCCGCCCGTTTGCGCTCGGTGATGTCTTCGCATGTCACCAGCACGACGGTCTCTCCGGTAGAAGACTGACTCACACGGGCTGTTTCCTGCACCCAAATGACGGTTCCATCCTTCCGTATCTTCCGAAAATCCCAGTGTCTCGTGATCTCCGGTGTGGCAAGACACTCTGACAGACTCGCGGCGACGGTTTCCTTGTCCTCTTCGTGAATAAAGCCCAGCACAGAATGTCCGATTAACTCTTCCTCCTGATACCCTAGCTGCTCCGCCCCAAAACGGTTGACGGAGCGCACCGTACCGTCCGTCGCAAGCGTGAAATACATGGTCGGGGTTTCATCGTACAGCGACCGATACCGTTCTTCACTTAGACAAAGCGCCGCCTGTGCGCGCTTGCGCTCTCCGATATCCCGCATGATGGCGCAATTGTATTCCGTTCCCTCGTACTGCAGATAATTGACGGTGACCTCCATATCCAGCACGCGACCGGTCCTCGACCAATATTTCGTTTCGAACGTCAGGGATCCTTTCTCCTTCAGCTCGTCCCACTGAGTGGGCCAGCGTTCCGGAAAAGAATTCGGATCGATGTCGTAGACGGTCATCGCGGTCAATTCGTCGCGGGTGTATTCCAACAGCCGGCAGGCAGCCTCGTTGACGTTCAGGATTCTGGCGTCGGGACCGAACCAGAAGAATCCTTCGACGGCATGATCGACGGAGAACTGCGTCAGCTTGAGAGCTTCCTGCACCTGCCGCAGCGCCGTGATATCCTCATTGAGCACGATCGCGCCGAGGACGACTCCGGCCTCGTCCCGGACCGGAACGGTCGAACTTCGAATGACCTTCTTCGTCCCATCAAGGCATTCGAAGTCAAGGATTTCGTTCTGCGAAGGGACACCTGTCCTGAGCGTGTGACTTAAAGCCCGACGATGTACTTCACTGACTGGTCCGTTGGTGTCCCACCAACCCGACTGGTTGCTCGGGGTCTGAGGCTCAATCTGTTTGATGTTCGACCAAATCTGCTTCGCCATCGGGTTTACCAAAAGCGGCTTGCGAGATTGATCGGTGAACCAGACTCCCACCGGAAGTGCGTCCAGCACCGTGTGGATCTGGCGCTCGCTCTGGACAAGTGCATCTTGCGCCTGTTTCCGCTCGGTGACATCGACCGTCGTACCTAAGAGTTGGATCACCTGTCCCTCGTGATCCCGAATGGCATGACCTCGTACGTCCGTCCAGATGACCATGCCATCCTTCTTGAGCATACGCAGCTCATAGTGGTAATTGTCCGTTTCACCGTTGACGATTCGTTGCCAGTGGTCCATGGCGATGGATCGATCGTCAGGATGCACGAGGTTAAGCCACACATAGGGATCTGTCGAAAGCTCGTCACCCACGTAGCCGAACAAACCCTTCAGATTGGGATCGCCATAGTACGTGCCTGCGGCTACGTCCAGTTCCCACACACCGACCTTCCCAACCGCCGTGGCTCGGGCATACCGCTCCTCACTCTTCCGCAGTGCCTCCTCTGCCCGCTTCTTGTCGGACACGTCTCGTCCGATTCCGGTGAT
>JBDTSF010000082.1:0-4179 GCA_039931295.1 Nitrospirota bacterium
CTCAGGGCTTCACGGCTCCGAGTGCTCATCTCGCTTCGCGTCTGCGCGCTTTCGCCACGAACCTTCATGAATAATGCGGGCTAACATACCCCAGTGGGCAGAAACTATAAAGCTTCGTGCCTCAAAAAAACAACCACACCAAGTCACGCACTTCCTCCGTTGAGCCGAACGACGGAAACGCTGTTGAAATACAATTATCGTAATTTTTGAGGCGTGACACGGCCAGGCAATTTACGTGGCAATTACGGCCCAGAGCTTCACGACGATCCAGAGGACTGCGGCAATGGCGAGCACCAAAAGCACAACGGTGCCGCCGATGATGCCGGCCACATACAGCCTGGCTTGCTGCGTTTCTGGATAGGGTTGAGTGGCAGCCCGCCGCAGTAGTTCGGCATTTCGCGCGTGACTGCGAAACCAGATGGAGAAAAGATCGCCGAGGATAGGAACCGCACCGACGGTTCCATTGATCAGAAGATTTAGGCTCATCCGTGCGATGACGATCTGAGGCACGCGAAGCCACGCCGCCAAGATCAGGATGACGGCCCCGATAAGATTGGCGACCATGTCACCGATTCCTGGAATCAATCCAAGCAACGGATCGAGTCCGACATAGAACGGTGTGCCAGGAATTTTGACGGTGGTATCCAGAATCTTGGCCAAGAATTCAGCCGTGGCCACCATCGCTTCTCGCTGAGGATCGGAAGATGAAGACTCTGGCGGGAGACGAGAGACCTGGTCAGCCACGATGTGATCGAGCGGCCTGTTCTTTGAGCCAGCAGCGGTCCATCACAACAAGCAGGCCGGACTCTCTCGCACGAACGGCTGCCTGCTCGTTGCTGATTCCTTCTTGCATCCAGATCGCTTTGACGCCATGCGCAATGGCTTCCTCAACGATCGGAAGAACGTCTTCGGATTTCCTGAAGATATTCACGAGATCAATGGGGCCAGGCACAGCACCCAGCGAAGGATACGCCGTCTCGCCAAGGACGTTCGTCTCGTTCGGATTCACCGGGATAATTCGATGGCCATGACTCTGCATATAGGCCGCCACGTGATAAGACGGCCGTGCCGGATTTGACGACAGCCCCACCACAGCAATCGTACGGCAATCTCGCAGAATTTCATCGATGATCATAGCCGACTGGTTAGACATGCTTCAGTCCCCTCAACAGATGATGTAAACCGTATCATGAGTGGAATGGCTTGAACAATTCTCTCATACGGCTGGAAGAATCTGGCCCTTGACGATATGAGTAAGATAGGTCATATCACCATTGACGTTCCAGCCTGGTGCAGTACTCTATGATGGAGGTCTCTATGCCCGCACGGTCGATTGGCTCTGGTCCTGCCCTCGTGAGACGGCTGATCCTTATATCGTTCCTGCTGCTCCCCTGGCCTGTTCTGGCAGAGCAAGAGGCGGCGCTTCCCCTCTCTAAGATCGTGCTCTATTCCAGCGGCGTAGGGTATTTTCAGCATGACGCTACCGTAAACAACCGAGCACAGCTCGACCTCCGTCTCCATGCGAACCAGATCAATGACATGCTGAAAAGCTTGGTCGTACAGGACTTTGGTGGCGGGAAGGTCTCGACCGTCACCTATGGCTCACGCGATCCGGTCACCAAGACACTCGGAAGCTTCAGCATCAACCTAAACGGCAATCCCACCCTAGGACAAATCCTGACTCAAGTCCGGGGAGAGCCGGTCGAAGTGACCGCGCCCAATCCCATCGTCGGCACATTGATTGGCGTGGAGAAAAAAACAGAGTCCGTCGGCGAAGGCTCACAACACCGTCTCATCGAACAGGAATATGTCACCCTCCTGACAGAGGACGGATTCCGCTCGCTCTCGCTGGCAAGCATACAGCGAATCAAGTTGACCAATCCTACATTGAATGCTGAGCTGCACCAGGCGCTGGCCACACTTGCAACGAACCACGACGCTCAGAAAAAAATAGTCTCGATTACCTTCGACGGCGCCGGAAGCCGCCAAGCTCGTGTCGCCTACCTGACGGAAACTCCAGTCTGGAAGACCACTTATCGACTTGTCCTGGACGAAGACAAGGCGCCCTATCTGCAAGGATGGGCCATTGTGGAGAATCAGACCCTACAGGACTGGCGCAACGTGAAACTCTCGCTTGTCTCTGGGCGGCCCATTTCCTTCACGATGGATCTGTATCAACCGCTCTATAACCCACGGCCAGTCGTGCATCCTGAGCTCTACGCTAACCTCAAATCTCAAACATACGGCGATGCCATGGACGAACTCAAGCCAATGGCTTCTGCCCCTCCAACCCGCAGCGAAGCAAAGAAAGAACGCCTGCTTGGGAAAATGGCCCAAAGTGCTACCAGTACTCGGGCCAATGTCCCGGCAATACCCGCTGTCGCTGCCGAAATGGAGATGGGCAGCTTGGAAGAAGGCGTGACCCCCATGGCGATGGGGGAAGACAAGGGCGAGCTGTTTGAATATCGTATCGACCAGCCTGTGACCCTCGCCAAACACACGAGCGCGCTGCTACCCATCATCGGCCAAACGCTCCAGGGGCAGAAAGTGTCGCTGTACAATCAGAGCATCAATTCGAAACATCCACTGAACGGGTACCGGTTGAAAAACACATCGACCCTTCATTTGATGCAAGGCCCCATCACGATCTTCGACAGCGGAACCTATGCAGGCGATGCGCGAATCGAGGATCTTCCTCCTGGCCAAGACCGGCTGATCAGCTATGCGCTCGATCTCAAGACTGAAGTGGAGCCGAAGCTTGAGAACGGCACGCACGAACTTGCGACCGTCTCGCTAAAAAAAGGCACGATGCTCATCTCACGCCGTCTAGTCGAAGACCGAACCTATCTCGTGAAGAATCGAGACATGAAAGCCAAGACCATCCTGATCGAACAACCCTATCGTGCCGACTGGAAACTTACCGAGACGAAGGAGCCGACTGAGCGGACGCGCGATCTCTACCGCTTTAGCGTCACCGTCGACTCTGGGAAAAGCGCGATGCTCCGCGTCAAGGAAACGCTCCCCATTGAGGAATCGATTCTCTTATCGGAGGGTGGTATCGACCAAATCGTCTATTACCAGCACGCGAAGGAAGTCAGCCCAAAAGTGAAAGATGCACTCCAACGCGTCGTGCAATTGCGGAGCAGACTGGATGACGTCCACGCCCAACGGACTCGCCTAGACCAGCGCACTGCCGAGATCACGGCAGAACATGCTCGCATCCGTGAAAACATGCAGCGACTCCAGCAGAACTCCGATCTCTACAATCGCTATGTCAAGAAGTTGGATCAGCAGGAGACCGAGCTGGAGAAACTGCGCAAGGAAATTGAAAGCCTTAAGAGCACGGAAGAAGAACATCGGCGTGAATTACAAAACTACGTGATGAGTCTGGACGTCGCCTAATCCTGCTAGGAGAAAAACCGCTTAATATCGTCTACCGGTACGCAGCCGACGAGAAGATAATGATCCGGTGAGACCAGGAGAGGAACTCCGGCCTGCCCTGTTTGATGCCAGGCCGCCTCCCACTCATGAGCGACCAGGCGATCTTCATTATCGATCGTACCCATACTCTCTGATGATCCTCCTGCCTGCTCGACCAATTGTCTGAGCACCTCCGGATCAGAGATGTCCTTCCCTTCGCACCAAAAGGCCCGATACGTCTCACGCACAAACGTCGGCATATGTGATGGATCGCGCCGTAGCAGCGACACGGCTTGTTCGATCGCCGGCCTCGTATTCGGTTTACCAGGAGGAAGCGCAATCGGCAACCCTGGCGCCAGCCGCTGCACAACCGACACTTCGTGGCGCAGCTCAGCACCCAACGAGCCCTGCCACGGCTTCATCGGGCTGGGCAGATGCGAGGCATGCTGCACACCTCTCCATTCACAGCGCGCGAGCACATTCATCTCGTGCAACCGTTCGTGCAGGGCATAACAGAACGGACAGTTGAAGTCGCTATACAGAATACTCCGCTTTTTATTCACGTTGTCTATTCTCCTTTGACTCCGGCAACCTCAGCTTCTAGACCGATATGGTACCGACGAGCTCGAGCAAAATCCACTAGCAAAACTGGCGGTCACACTTCCTCCTATAAATAACGCACCAGGGAAGAACAGACCGTTGTAGCGCCATTCGGGGATCAAGTTCCCCCTTCAACTAACCGATATATATGCCGACAGG
>JBDTSF010000083.1:0-2008 GCA_039931295.1 Nitrospirota bacterium
TCTGTGGGAATTCTTGAGTCGTGACGCAGCCTTCTTCGGAGGACCTGAAAGCCCGATGCTGAGCTGGATCGGCTCCTTTGGAATCGTGCTCTTCTTTTTCTGGCATGTCGTGCGGTTGACATGGGAAGTCTCCCGCGCGCAACGGCCATTCGATCGAGTATGGCCGATGCTGACCGCTCTCGCGCGCGATCGCGGCGATGTCGATCGCGAGCGATTCACGAGTCAGGCGTTGGTGGGGTTCACCCCTCGAACTGGCCAGCCCGCGGCCTCCGCTACCCGTATCGACTGCGACGATCTGAACACGCTCGACAAAACCATGCAGAAAGAGCCGATGTTTCTGCAGGTCTGGGCGCAATTCCGCAAGACGCTGATTCTGGAACATGTACCATGGTTTGTGGAGCCGCGCATTTTCAGCACGCGCTGCGCGGAAGACGTCTTTACGCAGAATGCGCTCCTGAGCCATCGAGTCAATCTGGCTTTCTACAGCCAGCTCCCGTCCCTGGTGACCGGCATCGGGTTGCTGCTGACGTTCCTCGCCTTGTTCATCGGCCTGAGTAAACTCCATGCCGACGGGCATGAGATTGTCGGGGTTCAGGGGCTCATCAACGGGTTGGCAGGAAAATTTCTCACGTCCATCGTCGGACTGATCGCCGCCAATCTGTTTACGCTCATCGAAAAGCCGATGGTCTCTCGGCTCATGAATACGCACCACACATTTCTTGGCCTCCTGGACAAACTCTTTCCCCGTAAGACGATGGAGCAGATGCTGGAGCAACTCACGCCGACACAGAACGCGCACAGGGGAAACCGCCAGGCCTCCGGAGAAGCACTCGGGGTACGTGTCGAACGAATGAGTACGGATAGCTTGGCAACGCCCATTGCCGAACTGACCACGGCTGTTCGATCTTTGACGAAATGGCAGCAGGACGAACAGACAGCGGGACGCCGTATGGCGGCTGAACTGCCGCGAGCTGTCCGTGAAGAATTCGTGGCTCCGATGAAGGCGCTGAATGACTCGATTCATGAGCTCACCTCGCTTCTGAAAGATTCGCATCTCCATCGGACTCAGGCGACAACGACCCTCGATGACCTCATGATCCGGCTGACGGACACGCTCGCAGAGCGGAAAACATCGTCCGAAGCCGCCCGCTCTGAGGGGAACCGTTTCTGGCCGAAACGATCGATGGTATCCACACAGCGGCCTCCGACATGAATCACACAACACCACAGAGCTCCGGCGCCTCACACACGACGATCGGCATCACCGATCTCATGACGTCGCTTGCCATTGTGTTTATCTTGCTCTTCGCGGCGCAGATCACCAAGACTTCCTCCGCTGCGCAGTCTGAACTGCAAGACAACAAAGAGGATGTACAGACGGCTCTACGCGACCACATACAACGATTAGGTCTCTCCCTCGATGCGGACCCCCGAGATCCACTCGCGCTTGTGATCGTGGTCCCGGAAGACCGGCTGACTTTTGAGTTTGGGAAAAGCGCGCTCTCGCCCACGGCGGATCAGTTTCTAGAAGACGTGTTACCCTTCTATGTGGAGGCATTATGCGGCCCACTGCGTAACAAGATCGATTCGCTTGCCATTGAAGGACATACCGATGACCACGGCAGCGACGTGTATAATTTGAAATTGAGTCAAGAACGGTCTTTGGCGGTGATGGTAAAGGGTCTGCAAGTCATTCAAGCCACAGAGCCGACTGCGTACCAGTGCTTTCAAGCCATCACCTCAGCGACCGGTCGCGGCAGACAAGACTTGATCTACGACTCAATGGCCATGGTAAACCGCGAAAAAAGCCGCCGGGTGATCTTCAAGATTCGCCTCCGCTCTGCCGAACAACGCCATCTGGTTGAACGATCAATCAACCCCCTTTAACAAGATGCTGAAAAAGTCCGCCAGCGTCGTTCTCGCATCGTTCAGATCCTCAGCGTACCCCAGCGGGTACGCCTCCGGTCTTCACTCGCTGCGGCCTTGCTGGGATGCCATTTTGAGCATC
>JBDTSF010000084.1:0-3248 GCA_039931295.1 Nitrospirota bacterium
GGTCAGGGTATCACCCGCAACTTCACCTGTGATAGGTTCGAAGGCCTAGGAACGTACATGCCTCATCCTGACAGCGCGAGACTATGCCGGCACACACCTTACGCATCGCGTTGCTCCATCTCGCGCCGATCCCCGGTGACATCACAAAGAACCGCCGGCTTGTCGAGAAGGCGGTCAACGCTGCTGCACGACTCGGCGCGACCTGGATCATCACACCCGAACTCATCGTCACCGGCTATACCTTTGCCGATAACATCGGAACGAAGTGGATTGTGCCTCAGCCAGACCCGTGGATGACGCACATGTCCCGACTCGCCGCCAGACTGCGCGTGACGCTGTTCCTCTCCTGTCCCGAACAGGATCGGACATCCCACAAACTCTACAATAGCCTGTTCGCCATTGCAGCGGATGGAACCATCGTCGGGTCACATCGAAAAATTCATACGCTGCGAGTGGGATCGGAGGCCTGGTCGACGCCCGGTACGCAGGCAGTCGCCGTTCCAGTTCCTCCATTCACACGGGTCGGGATGCTGATCTGTGCTGATGCGTATACGACAGACATCGCACGAAACCTGCAGGCCCAAGGAGCGCAACTGCTGGTCTCATCGGCCGCATGGGCGCCTGGCCTGCATGGCCCGAATGGGGAATGGGAACGATGCACTCGCGATACAGGTCTTCCGCTCCTGGTGTGCAATCGGACAGGACCAGACAAAACCCTCGACTTTCGTCAAGCCGAGAGTGTCGTGGGCAAAGATGGGCAGCGGTTGCTGTCCTTGTCTTCGGCACGGTCGGCGGTGTTCGCTATCGAGTGGGATGTGAAGACACAGACGTTGGCGAAGCAGGACTATCAGACCGTCTACCTCTAGCAGTCTGCTGAAAAGCTACGTCGGCACGCACATCGAAGGTCCGCACAGCTAGTGCAACATGAGCACGGTCCCGCAGGCTGCTCAAAAAGGCCGTCCAGCAAGGCCGCAGCGAGCGAAGAGGCGAGGAGGTACGGACCGCACTTCGTGTAACCGTTCGCCCTTGCAATGAATCTTGGCGAACGGATAAGTCCCTTTAGTATTTCGAATATCCGAGGCGTGCCCCTCAACGTTGAGCCTCTGAGCGAAGCGAGAACGACGCTGGCGGACTTTTTCAGCAGCCTGCTAGCAGGCGACGGTACCAGCATCCTCAGGTCGAGCCTGAACAATCTGAATGGACATTGATTACCCTGCCAGCTGTTGAAAGATCGCGTAGCCTTCGTTCCATTCACCATGCCCACTGTCGGCATTGATGTGGCAGGCCTCTCCAATTTCGACGAAGCGGCTGCCCCAGGCGTTTGCGCAGCGCTGCGCAAACGCTGACGATCCGAATGGATCGTTCGCACTCGCGACTACGATGGAAGGAAACCCATGTGGCCGCATCGGCACCAGTGCAAACCCACATGCCTTGGCAGGAAAGCTTGCACTCTGCGGATCGGGGACCGCCACGAGAAATGCACCCTCCGGAACCAGCGCTGAACGATGAGCCCAATGAGCCACGAGAAGGCAGGCGAGGCTATGAGCTATCAACATGGGCGGAGAAGGGCACGCTCGCACAGCAACATCCAACGCGCGAACCCAATCGTCACATACCGGGCGGTCCCACTCTCCTAGATTTACTCGCTGCCATTGGGGATGGCGCCGCTGCCAGAGCGATTGCCAATGTTGCGGCCCTGAATTGCCATGACCAGGCAGCACTAACACCGGAGTCACTACCGACATCTCATCCCCCAACCTTCCGGCCACTCACGGCAATGGTGGCGTAGTAGATAGCCCAGCTATTCGGATCGTCGGCAAATCGGCAATACCGTTCAAGATCCGACTGTTCAACCACTCCTGTAGCCAGATACTTTTCAGATAATTGCTCGGCCGACATCTTCATCACGGTGGCCATGCCCGACCCACCCGCACAGAGCGGAGCATCGTTTTCAACAGTGAGGTCTTGCAGTCCACGCCGTTGTATCAAGGCGGGCAACTTCAGACCCAGCGCGTAGTCCATCCTCAATGTCGCGTACATCTTCGCGATCGCCTGATTGACCTTGTGCACGGACGCAAGTTCATGCTCATCGCCGGCAATCCCACGCGAAGCTGAAAAATCAGGCTCCTCCAGCACAAGCCAGCCTCCCGGTTTGAGGCAGTCGAACATCTTCGTCAACGCCGCCTCATAGTCAGAGAGGTGGATCAAAACGTACCTGGCATGAACCACATCGAACGATTGCTGCGACAACTGAGCTGTGCGAATATCGGCTCGCACAACGCTCACATTGGGTCGTTCCACCTCACTGAGAAACTTCGGATCGAGGTCCACCCCTACGACATGGCCCATCGGGCCAACCAGATCGCCCATCCAAGTCATGATCGACCCCGCGCCTGGCCCAACCTCAAGACAGCGCCAGCCGGATTGCAGACCAGCATGGAGCAACCGCCTCCGACTCGCAGGATCGAACACCCGCTCGATCATCCGAAGCCGTTCCAGTTCTCGTTGATCGTCAACTCGCTGAAAGACATACGCCGATTCGGCCACGCGACAACCTCGCCTTCAATATAAAACAGAAGGCCTGATGGGCCACAACACTGAAGGAGTGCGGAGTATAGACCACTACCAGGCGGGGAGAAAAGCTGCCCACTTCCTTGATGCGCCCATCCTTCTCATGTCTGTACATAGCGTGGTAACTTCTCTACACAACAATAGCCGGCTTCTCTGACCGGCGCATGCATACGACTTACCGCTTTTCACGATCAGTTTCTGCTATATTGGCGGCTGAAAATAGCAATTGTTCAATACCCTGTTACATGAGGACTGTTCGATGGAAACTTCCCAGAGAGATGAGCTTCTTGGAACGATCACGTGGTGGGGCTTTCACGCCCTTCTCGTGTGGATAGGAGCCTGGCATTTTTTGTCTAGAAATCTTACCGATGGGGGCCTATTCGTGTCTGACCTGTTCGCCGGCTCTCTCCTAGTCGCCACGGCGCTTTCGCTTCTTCGGCTCTCGGTGGGCTGTCACTTCCTTCGCTTCGTGGCCCTCACAGGCATTTTGCTCGTAATCTATCGTGCGTGGGAGGGGAAAGTCGAATTGGGCAACCTGACCGACGTCGCGATCTGGGCATACACATTTTATTCCTTTGGTCCAAGTAGTTGGAAATATTCCCTCTATAGCCCGCTCGGCGTCTTTGGGAAGTTGAAAGCGTAGATACCTCGAACGTCGCACTGATCGATCTCAGCCC
>JBDTSF010000085.1:0-9983 GCA_039931295.1 Nitrospirota bacterium
GCTCCGGAGGCTGATGCTCTATCCAGCTGAGCTACAGGCGCTCCTGCAACCAAGGGGGCTGAGACTAGCATAGGATTTTAGCCTCTGTCCAGCCGGATGCTGAAAAGGGAGGATGGGGTAGCTGGGACGATCCCCGTGCTCGCGCAACGCGCGGCCTCAGAAGGATGGGAAGGGTAGCCTAGTCGTCCTCCTGCTCATGGATGGCGCACGCTCAGAAGGTGCTCGTTCGATGCGGCATTGCTTGGGAAAAGGCGCGTCTCGGCGCGCCAGGGTCGGGCAGGTGAGAAGTCTGAACCTTTTGAGTGTCCTGCGCGATCTTCTCCCGTTGTCCTAGTCCGCATCAGTTACGCTCGCCGCTGGGACAGTCGGCAATGCCTGACTCAAGCGAGACGGGCGGGAAAAGCGCGACAGGAAGTTCGAAGTTCTGAACACTTCAGCCTTCAGACTTTCTCACCTGTCCCGGGCTGCAAGAACCCATAGGGCAGGAATACTTCTTCTCCTGCCGTTCCGGTATGTTGGCGAAGTGCTTCTAGGGCCGATGCTTCCTCCTGTGCCAGGAGATCTTCTTCTTGTCGAAATGAGGAAGGGAGCCGCAGAATCGGGATGAAGGTTTGGATTTCGCAGGCGCCTTGGGCCAGACCGAGATTTTCTATCGGAATGCCCATCGATCGGCAGACCAGGGGGCGGTGAGAGTAGACGCCACAGCGTCCGTCTGCGTCGAGTGCTGGACAGGGATGGTGGTGAAACTCGGTCACGAGTCGGTCGATGTCCTGATCGGTCCATTCGTCGAGCAGCTTGGTATGGCTGAGTTGTGGGAATGCGGCTTCCATCGCGGAGGTCTGTTCGATGGCGCGTTGCTCGATGTGATGGCGGTGATCCGGCGGAAGTCCGGCGAGTCCCTGTTGGAGGGTTTGGACGTCGAGGAGGGTGATGGGAAAGGGGCCGATACAACAGCTGGTGCAGCCGAGTCGGCAGGGCACTTCACCCAGGAGTGCAGCAGTCGCCCGTTGGAACCAGTGGTCGGTTGTTCGATACAGTGGGGGAGGGTCTGGCGGAGCGGGATCTAGGAGCCTGTCTGACATGGCGTTCGTGACGAGGCGAAGGAGGTGCGGCGAGATGCGAGGCCGCAGGCCAGGGAAAACCGGAGATGTATTTGCCGGAATACATAGAGGATTTTTTCTAGCCGAGAACGACGCAGATGGTCGCGGATCATTTGCTGCAGTAGAAGGATCAATGTCAGATAGGCTCCTAACATGGCGGCTCATTCCACTTTGACGGAAAGATCGATGATCAGGTCGCCTTTGGGTGAGTAGAAGCCTTGGCTGTCGATCTGGACGATGCCGTTGCACTGGTCTTGGTAGAATTCCAAGATCCATCCGTTGAAGTCATACCCTTCGTCAGTCATGTCATTCTGGGCGAATCGAGTGGTGAGCACAAACCGCGCGCGTTCCACATAGGCGCGTACGAGTTCTGCTTCGACATCGTCATGAGCGGAGAGGATGTCTAAAAACTGTGCCTTCTCTTTGTCGAACACGTCCTGATAGGTGCCTCGATCCCGGACACAGAAGACTTGAATCGGCTTCCGGCTGCGATCGTACCCGAGCGTCACTTGGACCCAGGCCCATTCATCCAACATGGTGTCCTCCATGTTCGGCGGAGTGATCGGGGTCTGACCGCGTGATGTGAGAAATTCCAAGAGTAAACGGATCGGTGGGGAGTTTTCTTTCTGACAAAACACGCGAGAATACTGATGTGGCTCAGCCTCCGCCGCTTCATCCGATTGGACGGGCGATGGCAGAATGGGCAGTTCTTTCGCCATGCTAAAACTCCTGGATGAGGCCACTTCGATTCACCTGCGCGACAACGCACGCTACTCTACGCTGGCTGGTCTTGAAACTGCAAGAAGTCGGCGGCGGCGTTTCCCTACGACTGGCCTGTGTTTTCCTGTTGACAGCCTCTGAACGCTTGGATAGACTCCCGCAGGTTTTCGCCACTTCCAGCAACAGGACTACTCGTTCATGAATATTCATCGAGTCTGAGCGGAGTCACGAAGGGCGAGTTCACTACAATTCACTATCACCGTTTTAAGGAGGTTGCTCATATGGCAAAATCAATGACTAAGTCGCAGATCGCCGATCACCTGGCTCAGAAGACCGGATTAACCAAGAAGGCATCCGTCCAGCTCATGGACGACTTTGCCGCCTTGGCATACAAAGAAGCGAAGAACGTCTTCGTGATACCCGGGATCGGGAAGCTTGTCTTGGCGAACCGCAAAGCCCGCATGGGCCGGAACCCACAGACTGGCGAAGCCATCAAGATTCCAGCCAAGCGTGTTGTCAAGTTCCGCGTGGCCAAAGCCGCCAAGGACGCAATCCTCGGGAAAAAGTAAGTCACGATCGTCTGTGGCGCGCCTCTTTCCGGCCTCACTCACGCCGCATTCAAGAACCAGAGGGCCGGCTCCCCGAACGGGGCGCCGGCTCTGTTTTTTCTCCCCATCGCAAGCCCGCATGATTCAAGAAGCTTCTGCTGCACGCGCGCGTTCGCGACGAACCGTCATGGATCATGCGGGCTATAGTGACGGGCCGAGTCCTGTCCCTCCCATCCCGTCATGCCCGACTAGCTTGATGGCATCACCATCCTGAACCAATGAGTCTTCACTGGCGATCTTCTTATTGATCGTCACCAGTACTTTCTTCTCGCGAATTAGTTGGAGGAGATGGCGCAACTGAACGCCCTGCCGTTGGATAACTCGGCGAACAGACATGGGAGACGGAACCTCACAGGCAAGGTCCCGTTCGCCGTCGACCGTTTGCAGCTGACCCATCAAGGAAATCGTGATCATGGTCGGATACTCCTCATCTTCATTCGCAACGCCCAGGTGGGAGACAGGAACCGGGGACCCGTTGACTCCGTGCCGGCCGCCATCGATAATGCTCGGCCATGCCGTCGTTGGATATTCAAAATCCCGGGATGCCGGATTTGCAATTCGTGTTGTTCGTGTCGGCTCTCTGCACGGCTGATCTCACGGCATGCAATGTCTCTCCGGCACTTCGAGCCACCATGTTCGATCGTTGTTGGGCGCTCATCCACACCGAGCCGTCGCCGATTGACCCCAAGGAACGGATACTCGATCTTCGCCAGGGAACGGAGCTGACACTGGAGGCCTGTTTATCGACGATCCGATCGATGTTGACGGATGCCGGCATTCGGACGATTACGTGGGACCATCCGGTGAGTGAGCCGACTCACGAAAGCACGCCGGCGGCCAAACCCTTGATCGATCGGCTTGGGCGATTGTACCCTGAGCCTCCCGACATCGTCGATCCCGAAAACCATCTACCGGGTTAGTCAAGCGAGGCTGCCGAGGCTGGCTTGAATCTTGGGACGGCTGGAGTGCGCACCTGCCTGACGCTTGCCCAACAGGCCTTGCGTAGGAGCCATAGTCACAAGGACACAGAGGAGCGTCATGCGCGTTACCACAACCAATATCCCGGGCGTCGTGCTGATTGAACCGGTTGTGTTCCACGATCCACGGGGGCTCTTTCTGGAAACATACCATGCCCGCCGGTATGTGGACGCCGGTATTTCCGACCCCTTCGTTCAGGATAACTATTCACAGTCTCTCCGCGGCACGTTGCGTGGGCTCCACTATCAAGAGCCGCACGCGCAGGGAAAACTGGTGATGGTGACGGACGGAGCCGTCTACGATGTCGTGGTGGATATCCGAAAGGGGTCGCCAGGCTTTGGTCGATGGTATGGAGTCGATCTCTCAGCAGAGAATTGCCGACAAGTCTATGTGCCCCCTGGTTGTGCGCATGGATTTTGTGTGACCAGCGACCGGGCGTCGTTTCTGTATAAGTGCACGGACTATTATGCGCCGGGCGACGAGCGGGGCATTATCTGGAACGATCCCGCCCTCGCCATTCCCTGGCCGGTCACGACACCCATCTTATCCGCCAAGGACCGGAACTATAAATTGTTAGCTGAGATGGAATCGGAATTGCCGCAGTATAAACCGATCGGATGACGAGCGCCCATTGATTCCACGAGGACGGCTATGTTATTCACCGAGGGCATAGTGGTAAGATCCTCAGGGGCGCGACGGTACGATCTCTAAGCATTAAGGAGGAGGACATAATGGGAAAAAGTTTACAAGGGACCAAGAGTCACGACAATCTCAAGGGTGCGTTTGCCGGAGAATCCCAGGCCAATCGGCGCTATCTATATTTCGCGCGGCGCGCGGACATTGAAGGCTTCCCTGATATCGGAGGGTTGTTCCGCGATACGTCAGAGGCGGAAACAGGTCACGCGTTTGGGCATCTGGATTTCTTGAAGGAGGTCGGGGATCCTGCGACCGGGGTGCCGATCGGCAATACCGAAGCGAATCTCAAGTCGGCGGTCGAAGGCGAAACCTACGAATACACACAGATGTATCCCGGTATGGCCAAAACAGCCAGGGATGAGGGATTTCCCGAGCTTGCTGAGTGGTTCGAGACACTCGCGAAGGCGGAGCGGTCCCATGCGAACCGCTTTACGAAGGGGCTCGATAGCCTGAAGCAGGGCTGAGAAGGACTGACAAGAGTCAGCGTTCAGCGGTCAGTTTTCAGAAAGGCTGGAAGAGGATCGAACTCCTCCCTGTCGCTGATAGCTGACCGCTGATTGCTTTCTGATCGGAGCAACGTGAATGGTCTGAGCCTGATTCATCCCATCGACCCCGCGCAGCTTCAGAGCAACACGCAGCGGATCTATGAAGTGTGCGACGGCTGCCGGCGCTGCTTCAACCTCTGTCCGTCGTTTAATACATTGCTCGACGGCATCGACCGGTATGAGGGAGACGTCGCAAAACTGACGACGACCGACCACCATCAGATCGTCGATGAATGCTATTACTGTAAGCTCTGCTACAATCACTGCCCCTATACGCCGCCGCATCAGTATGCGCTCGACTTTCCCCGCTTGATGATTGCATGGAAAAAACATCTGGCCGTGACACGCGGGGTGAGTTGGCGTGATCGGTGGTTGATCAAGACGGATATGATCGGCTCCCTCGGAAGTCGGTTTGCGTCTCTGGCTAATTGGGTTATGGAGCTCCGGTTCCTCCGTGGGTTGATCGAATCGTGGGTCGGTATGCATCGAGATCGCCAGGTCTTGCGATTTGCTCCGGAGACCTTTCTCCAGTGGTGGGGGCGCCGTGGGCAGGCACAGGTTGCTGCATCCGCTCCTAAGAAGGTTGCATTGTTCGGGAGCTGCATGGTCAATTATCAAGCGACGGATGTCGGCAAGGCGACGATCCAAGTGCTCGAAAAGAATGGCGTGCATGTCGTGGTTCCTGAGCAGCGTTGTTGCGGCATGCCCTCGTTCGATATCGGTGATACGGCGGCCATTCAGCTGGCCGCCTCGGCCAATGTCGCCTCGTTTTTTCCCTGGGTGGAGCAGGGCTACGACATTGTGGTGCCTGTGCCCAGTTGTAGTTTGATGTGGAAACGGGAATATCCTGAGGTCGTCGGAGGCGAGAAGGTGCGGCGCGTCGCGGAACGGACCTTCGACATTAGTGAATATCTGATGAAGATGAAACGGGAGGGTGTGCTGGCCACAGATTTTCAGCAGAAGCCCGGGCGAATCGCGTATCAAGTGCCGTGTCATTTGCGGGATCAGAACATCGGATTTAAATCTAAGGAACTCATGGAGTGCACCGGCGCGCAGGTTGAGGTGATTGAAAAGTGCTCAGGTCACGATGGCGCATGGTCCGCCAAGACGGAGTTTTTCCCCCTCTCTATGTTGATTGCGAAAAAAGCCGTTCGAGCGATTGAACAAGCTCCGGCCGATCTCGTGGCCTCCGATTGCCCGCTGGCGGGATTGCAGTTGGACCAAGCCGGCGCGATGGCCCATGTTGGCGGAAGGCCGTCGCAGCATCCCATTCAAATTGTGCGCGATGCGTACGGGTTACCGCGATGAACCTCTTGGCCCCCCATGACCTCTTGTCCGTGGGAGAGTATGAACGCCAGCGGGAGCAGTTTCGGTCGCAGATCATCGCGCTCAAGCAGCGGCGCAGAATTTTCGTCGGGCCGCTGCTCACGCTGGTCTTCGAAAATCGTGAGACGTTGCGGTTTCAGACCCAGGAAATGATCCGTGTTGAGCATATTCTCGATCCCCGCAAAGTCCAGGATGAGTTGGATGTGTACAATGCCCTCATGCCGGGAACCGGAGAGTTGAGCGCCACATTGCTCATAGAAATTACGGAACAGGAGCGGATGAAAGAATGGCTCGACATGTTCATGGGCCTCGATCACGGCGAAAAAGTCGCGATTCGAGCCGGAAGTGAGCAAGTATTCGGGCAGTTCGAGGGTGGCCACAGTCATGAAACCAAAATCAGTGCGGTGCATTTTGTCCGATTCCTGCCGACCGCATCGATGACCGCCGCCTTCGCCGACTTGCGCCAGCCGGTGATGTTGACGGTGCACCATCGCGAGTATCACGCTGAGGCGCCTGTTCCCGGGAGTCTGCGGGAGGAGTGGCTCTCTGACTTAGCAGGAAGCTGAAAAAGTGAGGGGAAGGGATAGCCTGAGACGATCCCCGTGCTCGCGCAACGCGCGGCCTCCGAAGGCCCTCGTTGGACGCGCGCAGTTGGGATCATCCCACCCACCCCTTTAAAGTAACGGCTCGCTGCGGCCTTGCTTGGGACAAGGCGCGTCTCGGCGCGCCAGGGTTGGGCGGGTTTGGGAAGTCTGGCCTTTTTGAGCATCCTGCTGAGCGCGTAAGCGCCGAGGAAAATGTCGAATGTTTAGTGTTGAATGGTGAATTGAATAATAATGACAGACGGCCCGTACACTCGACATTGAACATTTACAATTGAACATTTTCATTATGTCCACCGTCTTGCTGACAAAGCGCCTCGAGTTTGCCGCGGCGCATCGGTATATCAAACCTGAATGGGATGAGGCCAAGAACCGGGCCGTGTTCGGTCTCTGCTATAACCCGCCGGCACACGGACATAACTACATGATCGAGGTGACGGTCTTAGGCGAGGTGGACCCGAAGACCGGCATGGTTGTGAATCTCTTCGATTTGAAGTGTATCTTGCTCAAGGTACTCGAAGAGTTTGACCATAAGAACTTGAACCTCGACATGCCCTACTTTAAGGACCAGATTCCCACGTCGGAAAATCTAGCTCGTGTGCTCTGGAGCAAGATAGACGGGCAGAAAGACATCGGGACGCTCCACACCATTCGGTTGTGTGAGGATGAAGACTTGTATGCCGAAGTCACGGCAGAGGCGGGGCTCGACGTTGCCAGCGTGACGCGGCGCTACTCGTTTATGGCCCTGCAGGATGGCCATCAAGGGCGAGAGTGGGACTGTTTCGTGACGGTCCATGGGAAGATCGATCCGGTGACGGGGATGGTGACGGATATCGGTGCACTGGATCGCTTGGTGCAGGAGAAGGTCGTGAAGGCGTTCGATCGCCAGGATTTGCGCCATGTCTTCGACGCTGAATCAGTCACGGGCAGGCAACTCGCCGAACGGATATGGACATCGCTCGTATCCGGCCTCTCATCGGGTCGTCTCGCCAACGTTCGCCTAGTCCAATCTCGCGATCTCATGTTCGATTATGCCGGTTGAGGTTCGTGCTATTGGATCGCTGCGTATGAAAAGCCCGCTCGCCTTTGTGGTAGTGATGGCCTGCCTCTCGTGGACGGTCGTGGCCTGGTCTGCGGATGAAGGAGTGGCGATTGAAAAGGTCGTCAAGGAAGCCGCCATGGCATCCGCGACCTACTCTGAAACCAGAAACAGCCAAGCTGTGTTGAAACTGTATACCAACGACTATATCGGTATTCAGGATGGTGAGACGGAGACGCGGGAGTCGATTGAGAAGTGGTTTTCAGAGTATGAATCTGAGCTGAACAAGGGCAACACGCTGCGTTTCATCAACGTCGTGTCAAACCTGCGGGTCAGAATCCCTGGTCCAACGGCGTGGGCGACCTATGACTATGTGTTTCAAGCTATCAGAAAAGGCGAACTCGAAGGACAAGACTCCGGACAATGCACCACCATTCTGCGCAAAGAAGGCTCAACTTGGCTGATTCAGCATGAGCATTGTTCCAAGACGCGGCAGATGAAATAACATCCTGTCTCTGAGCCGCCCTTCTATGCCGATAGCCCCTCGTATCCGTGCCTCCTGAGCGACCCTCGCAGACCCAGTCAGATTCCGTTTCCTTCCTGACCGCACCTCTCTGCGGCCCCCACTCTTCAAGAAAATTTCGCTTGCAGTTACAGGGCGCCTGTTCGCTTGCTAGACATTCCCATTTCTCCCTCAGTATTGTAGGCATAACCTTGAAACTCAGTCTAAATGGCGCGATCACATATTCGGCATATCACTCTTAGTAGATGGTTTCCCGCAAACGATCCTCTGGCTACTCTTGTAGCCAGGCTTTGCATCCTGAGGGAAGACTACCTTCTTGAACTGCAGGGTCTCATTAAGAAGGATTTCAATCCCTTCGATGTTCGTTCTTCCGCTTCTGAGCCTGATGTGCTCGAAGCGCTATTCGACAAGACCGCTAAGCTTGTTTTCATTGTCGGCTCGATAGACAGGATTTTTGACGCTTATGTCGCGGGAAGAGGGCTAATAAATGGCACATGAAACTAATCCAGTAAGTTCCTCCGTTATTCTCTAGCGAGTGGCCTGGTTAAGTTCTCACAGTGCGCGCGTCGAACGAGTACCTTCTGAGTGTGCGCGTTCCGCGAGCACAGAGGACGACCAGGCTGCTCGCTCTTTTTCCTATTTCAGTAAGTGATCCGAGATCAGCGCGGCGAGTTCGGCTGGCTCCACCACGCCTTCGCGGGTGAGAAGCAACTTGCCGTTTGAAAAGAAATGCGTGGTGGGGTAGGTCTCGAAGGTGTGGCTCTTCTTCATCTCGCGGCAGCGGCCAGGTACGTGCATCTTGGCCTTGCCGACTTTCACGTCGGGAAACTTGGCGGCGGTCTCTACAAGGATCGGATCGTAGGCGATGCAGGGTTCGCAGGTGGCGAGTCCATAGGCGACGATCGACGCAGGCGCGCCGGTGAATTCCTTATAGTTTTCGTCTCTGACGTCTTCGACGGTACCTGGCATAATTGGTAGTGCCGAGTTCTGAGTGCTGAGTCAGCCGAGACTTCGGCCCTCAGCACCCAGCACTCAAGACCGAATATTAGCTGAGCTTCGCGAGTTCAGCGAGAATGTCCTTGTCTTCTCGAGCTACCTTGATGTCCTGCACCTTCGCATAGGCGACCTTGCCGTTCTTGTCGACGATGACGGTCGCACGCTTCGAACAGTTCAACGGCTCAAAGTAGAGGCCGTAGCCCTTTGCCGTGGTCCGGTGCACATCCGACAGCAGCCGATGCTTGAGATCCATGGAGTCAGCCCAAGCCTTATGTGAGAAGAAGCTGTCGCAGCTGATGCCGAACAGTTCTGCGTTGGCCGATTCGAACTTGGGGAAGTCATCAGTCAAACACTTGTTCTCGCCCTGACAGACTGGGCTCCAGTCCAGCGGATAAAAGCAGAGCACGACATTCTTCTTGCCGCGATAGTCGCTCAGCTTCACGTCCTTCTGGTCCTGGTCTTTTAAGTTAAAATCCGGTGCGGTGTCGCCCACCTTAATTTCTGGTGCTACGTCGCTCATCTCTGTACCTCCTTCACTGGGTTTAATCCGGCCTCTGATACTGTCAGCTACAATTTTGTACCGTGTGGCTTGGAATCTTGTCAACAGGCCTGAAGACCTAACAGGATGCTGAAAAAGTCCGCCAGCATCGTTCTCGCATCGCTCAGAGGCTCAACGTACCGAAGCGTACGCCTCGCCTCTTCGCTCGCTGCGGCCTTGCTGGACGGCCTTTTTGAGCATCCTGAGACTATTAAGACATCGGTGCAATCTGCAAGATTCCAACAGAGTCGTGTGTGAAACCGAGCTTTTTTCAGCAGTCGGCTAGAAGAGGCCTAGTTTACCTATAAGTAG
>JBDTSF010000086.1:0-2688 GCA_039931295.1 Nitrospirota bacterium
CCAACCGAGGCAGGCGTCGGTGATGGAGACGCCGTGGGCCAGCGCTTTGCCCTGCTGCCAGATCTGTTTGCCGGGATGTAGATTGCTTTCGAGCATTAGTCCCATGATGGATTGACGCCCATCGCGGAATTGATGGAGGACGTCGCGCGCGACCACACCCTGGCGTCGATGGTCTTTGCTGGAGTTGTCGTGCGAACAGTCGATCATGATGGGGCGGGCGATGCCTTCGCTTGCGACAAGGGCCTCTGCCTGCGCCACGTGTTCAGCTTCATAGTTGGTTTTTCCGCCACCGCCTCGTAGCACGATATGGCGATCAGGGTTGCCCATAGTTTTAATAATGGAGGTGAGCCCATCGGCATTGACGCCTAGAAAATGGTGAGGCTGCTTTGCGGCGACCATGGCATTCCAAGCGACCTGAAGATTGCCCTCTGTACCGTTTTTGAAGCCGACCGGCATTGACAGTCCGCTGGCCATTTCCCGATGCGGTTGGCTTTCGGTGGTGCGAGCGCCGATGGCAACCCAACTCCAGAGGTCGGCGATATATTGTGGGGATACAGGGTCCAAGGCTTCAGCTGCGCAGGGGATCCCGCGTTTGTTGATGTTGAGCAGAATCGTCCGGGCCAACTCTAAGCCCGTTCCAATATCGCAGGTGCCGTCTAGATGTGGATCGTTGATGAGGCCCTTCCATCCCACCGTGGTGCGGGGTTTTTCGAAGTAGGTGCGCATGACAATGAGCATCCGGTCGCGCAATGCATCGACTACTGGTTTCAACCGGTCGGCATATTCGTAGGCAGCTTCGGGGTCATGGATCGAACAGGGGCCGACGATCACCAGCAGGCGCTCACGGTCTTGGCCATGCAGAATGCGACGAATAGCATCTCTGGTTTCAACGACCAACGCGGCGGCTTGATCGGTAATCGGCAGTGTTGACTTGATCGTTCGCGGCGAGGGCAGCGGCTTGATGTCAATGACGTGTTGGTTGTCGAGTGGTCGCTGCATGGCCATGTCGTTTCACCTGGGAATTGCCTGTAGTGTACCGTGATGGAATGTAGGCATTCGATGGGTAAAATATAGCGTATATAAAAGGAAATAGCCACCGGATGAGGCACCTAGGGCTGGAGATGATCGGATTGGTGCGGTGATTCCGTTGTTTGACAAGCCGTGAATTCCTATGCTACTTAGCTTTCCCTCAATGACTCTGCGCGCTTCTATACGATGTCTGCCCTGCGTTCTTCGGGGCATTGTGGCGCTTGGCCTTGTTCTGCTGTTGCTTGCCTTTGCGCCGTTTGCCGTGGCGCAGGACGTTCATCACGAGTTGGCGGCTGCCGATCACGATGGGCACGAGCACTCCGACACCGACCTGTGTCAGTGGGTACAGCATCACACAGCCGGGTCTCTCGATGTCGGCGCGCCTCTCTTCACAGCACAGGAACTCGTTGACCTGCTTGAACTTCCAGCGGACTGCGTTCTGCTGTCATCCGAATTATTCACGCCCGGTCCTTCTCGCGCTCCTCCCCGCAACTAATCACGTCATGTCGATTCGCGCCATTCTGGCACGGTTGTCATCGGACTGCGTGCTGGCCGTGGCGTCTCTTGATCATGTGATTGTTAGGGGGATTTCATGCGACCCATTAGATGGAACTATTTTATTGTTCGCTCATTATGTCTCTGCGTCGTCTGTCTGAGTCTTTTCCAGCAGAGGCTCGCGGCAGCAGCTGAGCCCAATCTCATCACCGGATCGGTCCAGAATCAGGACCTCCGGCGGGTGGGACAAGTGCTTATCGAGGTGAAGAATCAAGAAGGGACGTTGGTGACGACCGGTGTCTCGAATAGTGCCGGCGAATTCAGCATCCCTGTCCCTGCCGATGAAACCTATTCCGTCAGCGCGGTGCAAGATGCCTATCGAAGCGAATATATCGTGCTGAAGATCGGGACCGAGGATCCCAACTCCATCACCTTGACCCTGTCCAAGACCAAAGAGATTGCGCTTGAAGTGCGGTCGCCTCTGGCGCCGATTCAATATAAGGCCTCGAGCGAGACCTATTCGATCAGTCGAAAGGAGATCGAAGAATTGCCGCGCGGCAACAATGTCGAGTTGCACGATGTGCTGGTCACGATTCCGGGTGCCGCCTATGGGTCTCTCAAGCAAGTGCATATTCGGCAGGAGCATGCCAATCTCCAGTTGCGAATCGACGGTGTGCCGATTCCGGATACCGTGTCGTCCACTTTTTCTGATGTGATCTCGCCGCGGGCGTGGGAGCGGGCAGATATCATTCTGGGCGGGATGGAGGCGCAGTATGGAAATAGAACGGCCGCGGTGTTAGACATCACGACCAAGAGTGGTACCAAGCCAGGGTTCGGGTCCGTCCAAATGCTCGGTGGGTCGAACCGGACGCTCAATCCGTCGCTCGAATATGGGGGCACGATCGGCGAGAAGTTCCGGTTCTACGTGCTGAACAGCTATACGGCGACGAATCGCGGCATCGAGCCGCCGACGCTCGGGCATTCGATTTTTCACGGGCAAAGCGAGCGGAATCAGACGTTCATTCGTGGCGACTATCAGCTCGACAATTCGAACAACTTCTCGTGGGTATTCTTGAATTCTGTGGCCAAGTATCAGATTCCCACGTCCCCGAATGGAGAACTCGATCCCAGCGGGACGGTGTTGCCCCTGCTTCAGGCGAGCCG
>JBDTSF010000087.1:0-1660 GCA_039931295.1 Nitrospirota bacterium
AGGTCACGCTCGCCCGTATGATTCGCGACGCCTTCCCATCGATGGAAAAGGTCCGGCTCGTCAGCTCCGGCACCGAGGCCGTCATGAGTGCAATTCGTGTCGCGCGTGGCTTTACCAAACGAGATAACATTCTCAAATTCGAAGGGTGTTATCACGGCCACAGCGATTATTTGCTGGCGAAGGCCGGTTCAGGGTTGGCCACCTTGGGGATTCCGGATTCGCTTGGAGTTCCGGCGGACTTTGCAAAGCACACGTTGACCGCCCCATACAACAACATCCAAGCGGTGCAACAGATTGTAAAGGAACAGCGGGGCACGCTAGCCTGCATTATTCTGGAACCAATCGCAGCCAACATGGGCGTGGTGCCGCCAGGGCCACAATTCCTGCAGGCACTCCGTCGACTCACTGAAGAGCACGGCATTCTCCTGATTTTTGACGAGGTCATCTCCGGCTTTCGCGTCACCTACGGGGGAGCTCAAACTCTCTACGGCATCACACCGGATCTGACGGTGCTGGGAAAGATCATCGGCGGAGGGTTACCGGTCGGTGCTTATGGGGGGCGCAAAGAAATCATGGATCTGATCGCGCCACTGGGGCCGGTCTATCAGGCGGGAACGTTATCGGGAAACCCGTTAGCCGTATCCGCTGGTATTGAAACACTCAAGCAACTCAAGGCCCGTGGGATCTATAAGAAGCTGGAAGAAAAGTCTTCCGCCTTGGCCAAAGGGATTGGAGAGGCTGCAAAAAAAGCGGGCGTGCCGCTCACGCAAACCAGAGTCGGCTCGATACTTGGAGCCTTCTTTGCGTCAGGCCCGGTGGTGGATTGGAATACCGCAAAGCTTTCGGACACGAAACGATACGGGAAATTTTTTCACGCGATGCTGGAGCAAGGGGTGTATCTAGCCCCCTCTCAATTCGAAGCCGCCTTCCTCTCAACCGCACATTCATCCCGCGATATCGAATACACCATCAAAGCCGCCCATTCCGCAATGAAGCGCCTCTAATCGCCCCGCGAGTGAATCTCTTTGGATACACCTCTGAATCGTTTCAGATACAGCGCATCAGTCGTGGGCAGTCGTTCAAGCCGACTAATCAACAAGTCCAAAACTACGCTCAAGGACGAGGCAATCTTAGGCCACAATATGAGACGTTGGCAGGATGCTCAAAACGGTTCTCCTGCAAGGCCACAGCGAGCGAAAGGCTGAGGCGTACTCTGAGTACGTTGAAGCCTTGAGCGAAACGAGAACGACGCAGGGAGCCGTTTTCAGCATCCTGCTTATTCGTCGTCCTCGTCTTCCGCGTCCAGTACCTCCTGCCGCTTCTGCTCTTCCATGGCGTTATGCAGGAGCATCCGGACAAACATCGAATAGAGCGAGCCTTTTTCCAGTGTCCCGCCTGGAGGAATGGCGATCTTGCCTTCCTTAATCATGCGATCCATCCAGACCTTTTGATCAGGTGCGATCAAGATCGGAATCTCGACCAGCCCCACACGTCCCATCATATCCATAGAAGCCTCCGTGAATTATAAGCGAGACAAGCAAGTCGTGCGCGACAGGCGCGACTCGAGAAGCTGAAGTATCCGACCTGTCCCGCTTTTCTCGCAAGTCCCGCGAGTCTCGCAGGTATAACAGCATGCGGCTTTTTCCATTGTCAACCAAAC
>JBDTSF010000088.1:0-8557 GCA_039931295.1 Nitrospirota bacterium
CTCCAGAAGTATCTGAGCGGCATCAAGGACATGCGCGGCGTACCAGGAGCCGTCTTTGTCCTCGACACCCGCATCGAACATCTGGCCGTACAGGAAGCGAAACGGTTGGAGATTCCAATGATCGCGATCCTGGACTCAAACTGCGACCCAGACCACATCACCTACCCGATCCCTGGAAACGACGACGCCATTCGCTCCATCAAGCTCATCACGTCTCGCATTGCCGACGCCTGTATTGAAGGCGCTCATTTACGGACACAACGAGAAGAGGCGGATTTCAAACCCGTTCCCGCAGCGGGAGACAAGGTCGGGGGCATCAGCTTCGCAAGCACACCGGCCTCATAACGCTCGGCGTTGCATGCAGCAGTTCGCACATTCACTGTTTAGCTAGAAGGATCGTTACGCATGGCTGGATCAAGTCACCTAGTCAAAGAGCTGAGAGAAAAAACTGGCGCAGGTATCCTCGATTGCCAAAAAGCGCTTACCGAGAATAGCAACGATATTGAAAAGGCCATCGATTATTTGCGGCAAAAGGGCTTGGCTGCGGCACTCAAAAAGTCAGGCCGTGAGACCAACCAAGGCCTTGTGCACGCCTATATCCACATGGGTGGAAAAATCGGCGTGCTCATCGAGGTAAATTGCGAAACCGACTTCGTAGCCAGAAATGACGAGTTTAAATCCTTCGTCAATGACTTGGCCCTCCAAGTTGCGGCTGGAAAACCCTCTTACGTTAAACGGGAAGAGATTCCCGCCGAGCTTATCGCAAAAGAGCGATCGATTTATGAGGGACAGGCCAAAGAAATGGGTAAGCCCCCGGCAGCTTGGCCAAAGATCATCGAAGGCAAGCTGGAGAAGTTCTTCCAGGAGAGCTGTCTCATCGAACAAACCTTCGTCAAGGACAGCGCTGTTACGATCAAAGATCTTCTAGCCTTGAAGATTTCAAAAATCGGCGAGAACATGAACATTCGCCGCTTCACCCGGTACCAATTAGGCGAAGCATGAGTTCTGCCAACTATCGGCGCATCCTCCTTAAAGTGAGCGGAGAGATGTTGGCCGGTGAGCAGGGCTACGGCATTCAGCCCTCCATCCTTGAAGGCCTTGCTTCGGAAATCGCCTCCGTCGTAGCTCTGGACATCGAAGTGGCTGTGGTCATCGGCGGCGGCAATATCTTCCGCGGAATTGCCGCAAGTGCGTCCGGTATGGAACGCGCCTCCGCCGACTATATGGGGATGCTCGCCACCGTCCTCAACGCACTCGCCCTGCAAAACGCGCTCGAGCGCATTAGCATTATGACGCGGGTCCAATCTGCGATCGAAATGCGCCAGTTGGCAGAGGGGTATATCCGTCGAAGGGCCATTCGCCATCTTGAGAAAAAACGCGTGGTCATCTTTGCCGGCGGCACAGGAAACCCCTACTTCTCGACCGATACCGCAGCGGCGCTCAGAGCGATGGAGATTGGAGCGCAGGTCATCATGAAAGGGACAAAGGTCGACGGCATCTACGACGCCGACCCTGTCAAAAACCCTTCTGCCAAGAAATACCAGACGATTTCCTTTCTCTCGATCTTGAATCAAGATTTAAAAGTGATGGATGCCACGGCCATCAGCCTCTGCATGGACAACAACCTTCCGCTTATCGTATTCAACTTGAAGGAACAAGGTAACTTCAAACGCGTCGCCACCGGCGAAGCGATCGGAACCGTGGTCACCCCCGATCGCCGCTAACTTTCTGGGGAGTCTCTCATGCCCAACCCTGCTGCGATACACCAAAAAATCACAGAAAAGATGGAATCTGCCCTGGAACATCTCAAGCGAGATTTGGCGGGCTTACGCACTGGGCGAGCATCGGTCGCCCTCTTCGACGGCGTTCGAGTGGATTACTACGGCACGATGACCCCGCTGAAGCAAGTCGCCAATATTTCGACCCCCGAGGCCCGCCTCATCACGATTCAGCCTTGGGAACCGTCTCTGATTAAGGAAATTGAAAAATCCCTGGCAGGGTCTGGTCTCGGCATCACACCATCTAACGACGGAAAGGTCATTCGCGTTCCCCTTCCACCACTCACAGAAGAACGGCGTAAAGAACTCAGCAAGATCTGCAAAAAACACGGCGAAGATACGAAAGTCGTGATCCGAGGGTTTCGGCGAGATGCCAATGAAGAGTTGAAAAAACTGCAAAAGGATGCCAAATTAACCGAAGATGAACTGCGGAAATCCGAAATCGACACCCAGAAACTGACCGACCAATACATTCAAAAAATCGACGACGTGGTGAAGAAAAAAGAACAAGAAATTATGGAAGTGTGACCTCAATTCCGACCGTGCTACCCACCTACGCCAGCATCAATCTCACGGCCCTTGCCCATAACCTTTCTTGCATCAAGCGATACCTCGCCCCAGGCTGCCAGGTCATGGCAATCGTCAAAGCCAATGCCTACGGACATGGAGTCCTAGAGACCGCTCAGGCCCTCGCACGCCAAGAAATCGAGCGATTTGCCGTAGCCTCACTCGACGAAGGCATTGCGCTCCGCCAAGCCGGGCTCTCAACCTCCATCGTTGTTCTCGGAGGCCTCTTCGAAGAACAGATATCAGACCTGGTTGCACACCGACTAACGCCTGTGGTCAGCGATGCACACATCCTTCCCGTATTGATCAAGGCCACTCAATCACATCCAGCCCCTTATCCGATTCATCTGAAGGTCGAAACCGGGATGGGACGCCTGGGATTTTCCCCCGCGAAGCTGCTCCCACTTTTTGACGAGATGCTCTTACGAAGCCCCCTTCAAGTCGAAGGTTTGATGACCCATCTTGCCGACGCAGACGGAAAAGATAGCAGTGTTACGGAACGCCAACTTGAAACATTTGGCGCCGTACTGAGCCAGATCCGGCAACGCGGGATAACCCTCCCATTTGTCCATACGGCAAACAGTGCTGCCATCGTCAGGTTTCCCAACGCGCATTTTTCACTTGTGCGTCCCGGCATCATGCTCTACGGATATCACACGCTTCCGGACACAGTCCCCGCTCCCGATCTCAGACCTGTGCTCACACTCCACACGACGGTGGTGCAGCTGCGAACCATTCCACAAGGGGGGACCGTCAGCTACAACGGCACATTCGTTGCGACAAGACCGACGCGCATCGCCGTGCTGCCGATCGGCTATGCCGACGGCTATAGTCGACGGCTCTCCCATCGCGGATTGGTCTTGATTCAGGGACGCCGGGTCCCGATCGTTGGATTGGTCTGCATGGATATGATCATGGTGGATGTCACAGACCTTGCGCCGGTACGAATCGGTGAACCCGTCATATTGATCGGCCAGCAGGGAAAGGAATCAATCTGGGCTGATGAAGTGGCCGGCTGGATCGACACAATCCCGTATGAAATCCTGTGCGGGATAGGCTCCCGCGTTCCACGCATTTACGAATCCGCCTAACGCACGACTTGCGCATCTCGCCGATCCAGTGAAGAATAATCCCGCAGGATGCTCAAAAAGTTCATCCAGCAAGGCCGGAGGCGAATCAAAACCGGAGGCGTACCCTCAGGGGTACGTTGAGGATTTTGATGAGCCGAGAACGCCGCTGGCGGACTTTTTCAGCGTCCTGCTAGTAGACCATTCGAATCGAGGCGTTACCAAGATACAGCGTCGTCTGATAGGTTCCGTCAACCGTCGGGTTGCGATTACCCAGCACCGTACGATCCTCATAGAGCCCCGCCTGAAGCGAGAGATCGAGCCCGATGGCCTTGGGTTTCAGCGAACCAAAGCCGAAATCTCCACATCGTATCAAACCCAAAAGCGAACCCTCCTCCTTGCACAATAATCCAACCCCTCCTCCCACGATATGCAGATCCCACGAGGGAATACCTGGATCAAAGGTCAGATCAGGCATTTGATTTTGCTGGTTGGTATAGCCGGCTCGCAGCGCCACTTCCCAATGAGGAAGAGACTCAAGCGCCAGCCACTTGTATTCACTGCCGATCATCACCGCATAAGTACTCTTCCAATTCTGCGGCTGCGCAATCGTGGCACCGTTGCCCAGCCTGACATCGAGATTCCGATTAGATTTCCACCCCACGTAGTCGACGTCCATCTCCACTTTCCATTCCCGTTCCGTCGTTCGAACCGGCCAAATCGCAATGGCGCCGGTAAACACTTGCGGTAAGACGAGTGTCGCATTGGCATCAGACACCTGAGCTCCGTTGGCTAATAACGCGCCGCTGAGATGCAACGTCGCTTGACTGCGGTAGACGATCCCGATGTTCGCCAACGGTTTCCCGTCCGCATTGCGCAAGGCCGTATAGAGCAGACTGGCATTGAACCCAGCCGCGGTGTCTTTTCCATTGAGTTCGGTTTTCACCCCGGCAGCAGGAATCGCATGTCGCTCAACCTGACCTTCGCCGACGAAATTGCTGAATGTATAAATATCCGCGCCCAGCCCAAGAGAAAGGTTCTCCGTCACCTTGTAGGCCAGGGTCGGCTTGATATCCATAAGCGGCAATGTGCTGAAGGTTGTTGCGCTCCGGAACGGTCCATCGTTCGGCCACCGAGTCATAGAACCGAAGGGCGCTGTCAGGCCGACTCCAATAACAAGGTCACCCAAAGCCGTCACCCCAAGACTCTTTAAATTCGCTGTGATGTATGTGTGACCGGGAGGAGGCCATGCCGCACTCCCGTTTCGGTC
The DNA here is from genome assembly GCA_039931295.1 of Nitrospirota bacterium. Classification (GTDB taxonomy): domain Bacteria; phylum Nitrospirota; class Nitrospiria; order Nitrospirales; family Nitrospiraceae; genus Palsa-1315. The sequence goes on from JBDTSF010000088.1 coordinate 4,683, forward strand.
ACCACGAGCCGTGACACCTGTCAGACTTGTGAAATTCGTCGACCCACCTGACGCGAGCGCCCCTGCCATCACTTGGATACCCTGCAACTGCGTCATCCCAGCTGGATTGTAATGCAGCGCTGACGGGTCATCGGCTTGGGCTGAAAACGCATTACTCATCGCAGACGCGGCGGCTCCCTGTCCTTGAATACGAGGCACCTGCGATGAGGCCACCCCAGGAAATCCAACCACACAAAGGCCAACCCCGCATATCCATAGCATCCATATCCTTCGCAGCGATCCCGTCCTGTCGCAACACCTATTCCACGCGTTGGTCATCGTCTTCCTCCTTCTCTCATTCACCCAGGCCTGCTCGACTCCTCCGAAGACCTCAATGACAACGGCTCTATCGGTCGAAACCAATAATCTGCAACTCGCTCTAGTTCGTCAATATCGAACGGCTTCAATAAATAAGCCTGTGCGCCCATGCCGATCGCGCGAACTGCCGACTCTTTGGCATCCGACTTCGCAACCATCACAATCGGGATGTGCTGATCCAATCTTCGTATTTTGAGCAGCACGGCCAATCCATCCATGGAGGGAACGCCACTATTCAAAATCAGACCTCCGAACATCCCGGTCTGTATGGCTTCCAGCACTCGAACGCCATCAACCTCCGACTGGGCTCGATACCCCATAGCCCGCAAACGACCCTGGACGAGTTGACGACTGTCCTGATCATCTTCGACCACCAGAATGCAAGGTGCGTCAGCCGATGCAAGGCTAGGCAGCAGCTCCATCGTAGGAAACAATGGAATCGTGAAATACAGTTCCGCCCCACGGCCCGGCTCACTCCGCGCAGCGATCGTCCCACCCTGTAACTCGACCAACGTCCGCACGATCGAGAGACCCAACCCCAGCCCTTTGACTCCACTACTGACCTGCTTGACTCGAAAAAATGGGTCGAATATTTGATCGAGAAACTCTGGTGCGATACCAGGCCCGGTATCGCGCACGGAGACCCCGGCAAATCTCTGACTCTCCTGCCTCACAGTCACCGTGATGCTGCCGCCCTCCGGGGTAAACTTCACTGCATTTTGGACCAGATTGATGATGATCTGGATCAGGCGATCGCGATCCGCCCAGACCACCAAAAGCACAGGTGGAACGATCGCCTCCAATGTCTGCCGCTTGGCCTGTGCCAACAGACGCAATTGCTCTACCGCGTCTACGACACAATCCCCCAGATCAATCTCGCCAGGAACAAGATCCAGCCGACCGGACTGTATTTTTGTGCGATCCAACAAGTCTTCGATCATATGGATCAGTCGGTTTGAATTGTCGAGCATCCGCGACAAGTAGCGCTGCTGTTTTGGATTAAGCGGGCCGGTGAGTCCATCGAGCAAGTTCTGCAAGAACCCCTTGATCGAAGTCAGCGGTGTCTTGAGCTCGTGGGACACGTGTGAAAGAAACTGTGACCGCAAGCGATCCGCCTGCTCCAGCTCAGCCGTACGTTCGCGCACCTTGGCCTCGAGTCCCACATTCAGCCCTTCAATCTGCTCATACGCCGAGGCATTATCCAGAGCAATGGCAACTTGATGGGCGACCGTCATCATCAATTCAAGATCGCCCTGCGTCATACTATGTGCTTGCACCCTGTCTACCGTCAGGCTTCCAAGGATCCGGTCTTTGATTTTTAACGGAACGGCGATCAATGCCTTGGCCTGCGTCAGCAAGGCAAGCTGTTGGTTCAGCGGATGAATACGATCCCAGACCGTCTGCATATCCCCTACTAACAATGGCTGGCCCTGCATCAGCACCAGGCCCTCCGGACTCAGAGGATCGGTAATGGGAATCTCACGAGTTCGCACAAATGCCTGGATTTCAGGTGACACGCCGAGGATCCGGGCATCCGTAATAACCTGACGGGACGGATCGTAGAACGAGATCATCGCCCGGTCGTACTGGAGATCGCTGGTCAGAGCCTCTAACACTTTCTGCAACAATCCCTCTCGATCCAGCGTCGAGCTGAACAACAATCCGGCCCGGTGAAGGGCGGTCAGCTGGGCCACTTTTTGTCGCAGCTCAACGCGCGTCAACTCCTGCTCAAAATACGCTTCTCGCAATTCCTCATGCCGCGACTCCACAAAGATAATCTGCTCCTGAATCAATGCCTCGCGTTGCTGGCTTTCCACGCGAAGCTGTCGATTGGTCAAGATGCTTGCCACAAGTATCGGGACCACTCCGAGAAGAATAGTTTCACCCCAGCTCACCGATGGATTCATCACGCGGAATCCCGCGGCCAACGTCAGACCGGTGAGCGCGCCGAAAAATAGCCACCTCACATGCCTCCGCGACGGCAGGGTATCGGCGTTCTGGTTGAGTGAACTATCCTCAACCTGCGCATGCAAAGGCACTCCATCCGACCCACCCTGCGGCAGCGGCTGCCCTCCCGGCCCTTCCACCACCTGCCGAACCGTATGGCGCCATATGCCCTGCCCCTTGACTGGCCATCGAATGACCCATTGGCACCATTCTTCGTCATTCGCAATACAGGAAAGGTCGGTCAGAGTGGCGGGTGGCAGTCGATGAACGCGAACCGGCACGGCAGCCATAATGCCTTGAGCAGCCTGACACATCAGCTGCGCGCACCGCCTTCGGTACGGGCCAAACTGACACAGCGTGCGAGTGGAAAACTTCATGGCCAGGGTTGCGGAGATCGGCGTCACCTCGACGACTCGAAATTCAACCGAACCGGACGCGAACTTATTCCCGAAGTAGGGAAACATGCCGTAGATTTGCGCTAGAGAAAAAGGGCGGGCCAGTACCTGCATGATCGAAGACGCCTTCTCCATGCCCGCTCGAAACACAAATTGCGGATCTCCGGATATGCGTTCACAAAACTCATACAAATAGGCGGCGAATTCATACGAGTAGCTATTCCAGGCATTCTTTAGAAACTCCGGCGTCACATGATAGGCCGGATCTTTTATGCGCTGGTTCACGAGACGACAGAGATCCTCGACCGCCTGACTGCCGGCTGAGGATCCCCGCTCACGCGCGATGGACTGCTCCAGATAGACGACGGCAGCTTTGATACTCATCCCGCTCAGATCTCTGATCCTGTGCCCTTGCTCATCCAATCCGAAGGGACGGAATTCCATGACCTCCCGCTCAAGGATCGTGCAGGTCTTCGGCAAGAGTTGAATCTCCTCGGGAAGAGGATTCACACACACTCCCTTATACCGATCTTCATGGACAACTCATCACGATGGGGGAACGGGGAAGGGCGCGGAAGGATACCACGAATTAGGGCGCTTCCAACTATTTTCGGTAGGACACCACACAACCCCCCGCCGCCGGAAAGAACACCGACAGGCGGGGCTGCGCACACTACTGCTTAATCGATCGCTTAAGTTTCTTTTCCACGCTCGCCACCTTGCTCTGTAAACGTCCGGCGCGACCGTTGCGATAGTCGACTTTGATCGTGCAAGAAATGCGGCCACAATCTTTCTTCATCCGCTCATAGCAGTGTTTGACGACGGCAAAGACTTCATCCCACTCCCCTTCGAGCACCGTCCCCATCGGATTCAGACGGTAGTCCACTCCGCTCGTATCGATGATGTCGAGTGAGCGAGCCACATACTTACCCACGCTCTCTCCCTTGCCTAACGGCGACATACTGAATTCCAGCAGAACCATGTGTGCCTCCTTCTCTCCGCCCCCCTCATATACCACGCCTCACGTATTTACATCTTCATCCTTTACCAGACTTCGGGAAAACAATTTCAACACAACAGACCTTCGATGGCCAGGACACCTGGGGAACGAGGAGTACATCCCAGCAGGATGCTCAAAAAGGCCGTTCAGCAAGGCCGCAGCGAGAGAAGAGGCGA
>JBDTSF010000089.1:0-1939 GCA_039931295.1 Nitrospirota bacterium
GCAAGGTAGCCGAGGGTCGTCATGAGTCCGACGGCGACGAGGCTGAAGACGGCCATCCAGGTAAGAAGGTGATGAATGGGAGCGAAGAGTTCGTCAGAGGCTTGCCAGACGAACGTGTGCCAGGAGCCTTTGCCTCGATCGTCGTTTGTCGCACGGCTGGTTTCAGGCACCGGAGCGAATCCGATGAGCGAGGTCGATTGTCCGCCGTGACCATCGCTGGGCGCGCTGACCCAGCCTGGCTGAAATGGGGTGACGAGCGGAATGAGCTGTGCATCCGAGAGGGGAACCCCGGTCGGCAGAATGGGACAGCTCAGGACGATACCGCGATGGTCGATCAGCATCACATGCCCGGTCTTGCCGAAGCGAATGGGCGAGATCGAGGGCGAGATCAACTCTTTGGCGTCGATCACGCGATGGAGCACACCGACTGCCTCATAGCGAATACGATCCATAATGGGAAGCGAGATGCTGATGACATAGCTCTGGACACGGTCGTCGAAGTGCACATCTTCGATGAACAACTGGCCGACCCCGCGATGGGAGGCCCCTTTCCACCAGGTCGTGTCTTTATTGGCAAAAGGTGGCAGCGTGGTCGACGAGGCAATCAAGTTGCCTTCACTGTCGGTGATGTACAGCATTTTGGTGGCAGACCGGACCACTTGCGGGATCAGTTGATCGGCCTCGTTCTTGGCTCCCGAAAGATAGTCCTGAATCGTGCCAGCAATTTTCCCTTCTGTGATCGTGCGGACTGTTGCGGGATCTTTCGCCTCCCACCCACTCTTGAGTCTGTCCACGGTCAGGCGGCGCTGATCTTCTGTCATGCTCAGTAGGGCATCGCGCCGTTGCTCAAGCTCGAAGATAATCGAGGGGTCTGTCGCGATTCGTGATGTTCGTCCGACCTCATCCGATATCAAGAGATCGACTTTCCGTGCCGTTTCTTCGGCTAGGGCTTTGAAGCTTTCGCCGCTGACAACCTGGATTTCGCGAGAGCCTTGCCAAAAGGCGAGACCGAGACCCATCATGAGCGGTACCACTCCCACGAGCAACATGGAGAGAATCAGTTTGGGTTGGAGCCCCCACCTCGTTTCAGAGTGAGATGGGGCGCGCACGGGATTCATGACAGATTTCCTTGTCCGGCGGGCTCGGCCTTGGGAAAGGTTAAGGTAAAGGTCGTTCCCCGATCGATTTGACTGTCGATGGCGATGGCGCCGTGCATTTTATTGACAATGGTTTTGACGTTATAGAGTCCTAGCCCCGTGCCTTTGCCGGGGGCTTTTGTTGTGAAAAACGGCTCGAAAATCTCATCGAGCTTGCTCAGGGCGATTCCGCATCCCGTATCGGAAATCCTGACATGGACCTGTCCGTCGTGGAGTGCGGTCTCAAGTGTCAGTGTGCCGCCTCCGCGCTCCATGGCATGGACCGCATTGGTGATGAGGTTGACGAGGACGTGCAGTAATTCGTCCGGATTGCCTTTGACCGCGGCGCCTGGCTGGTACTGTTTGATCATCTCAATATCGTGAAGACTTGACGCGTAGCGTGCGATTTTCAGTGCCTCGTCGAGTTTTTCGTTGACAGGCACCAGCACGTCTTGGTGGGGGGATGCGCGCCGTGAGTAGCGAGTGAGGTCCCGACAGATGGCACTCGTCCGTTTGACGGCTTCAATAATGTCCTGGGCTTGCTCGTGGACGGTGGTCAGGTCGCGTTCCTCTGCGAGGTTTTCCGCCAGGCCCAAAATGAGTTGCAGGGGGTTGTTGATATCATGCGCAATTCCTGCAGCAAATGAACCGATTCCAGCAAGTTTTTCTGATTGGAGGAGTTCGGCTTCGAGCTTGGATTCATGCCGAATCAGTTTCCACAGTAGTCGAGAGGCCGACCCACTGAGGATGTTGACCCCAGGGAGTTTGTGGGCATGCAGATATGCTTCCATCTCCGGATCAGC
>JBDTSF010000090.1:0-5601 GCA_039931295.1 Nitrospirota bacterium
AGGCCAAGACCAACCTCGGCGCGGTATTTGTGGCTGAAACGGCCTATTTTAGCGAAAACTCACGGTACGGGAGCTTCTCAGAAATCGGGTATGCATTGGCCGGAACGACGAACCGGTACACCTATCGCAGCCCCGCAGCCCTTGGAGCCGCAGGCTCGGGGAATAACAACGGTATCGATCGGATCATCTGTGGCGCTCCGGCTGCTTGCACCGTTCAAGCAGAAGGAGTTAGTGGACAGATTGCATCTGCTGCTTCGCTTGCTCCATTAGGATTTACGGCCTCAGCAGTGTCCGACCTCGACAGTGACACGACGATTGATGGATGGAGTGTGAACGATGTGAAGGGCGGGCTTTCGGCCGCGGTTCCGGACGACGTGAACTTCTAAGCTCAGCGTGTTTGGTGCTTCTCGATAGACGGGGGAAGAACTTCAGTTCTTCCCCCGTTCTCTTTTTCGAAGGAGAGGAGCATACAGGATGTTACAGATCTATCCGTTCCTCGAAACATGCTCCTGACCCTCAGGCCGGTAAAATCCCAATTTTACTGTTCGGATCTGGGGACCTCTGATACAACAAAATCATACTCGCAGACCTTCACTGGCTGGATACGCGCCATGAGAGCCCTTCCAACGATCCCAATTGCGCTAATTGGTGTCTTGATCATCTTTGCTCCACTCCAGGAAGGAGGGACGACTCACGTTGCCACGATGGTCATTCGACTTTTAATCCTCTTCCTGTTAGGAGCATTTCTGGCCATCGGAATCAGCCGAGGGCAATTGGAGTTTCCTGTTCTTCCCCTCAAACATGTCACGCTGGTATTTATCGGCCTCGCAGCACTGGCCACCTTCATCTCTCCCTATGCTCATCCTAGTCGGCAGTGGTTCTTGGTGCTGATGGCCTACGTAGCACTCTTCTATTTGTTAGTCGCTTTTGTTCGGAAGTGGGACCACATTTATGTCTTAGCAACCGTGATCGTCTGTGTCGGGATTGGTGAAGCGACATGGACCATTTTCCAGGGGGGTATGTGGAAGATTTCGAGGCCCAGTGGGACGTTTTTCAATCCTAACTTTCTAGCGGGATATCTGGCGGTCAGCTGGGCGATTTTGCTGAGTAGTTTGGTGTATCGGCATCGCATTCCTTCATTCTCTTCCATCTTGAACATCCGCGTGAGACAGGTTGTCCGGCTTATTGGAGCGTTATGTGCGCTAGGCACGGTATTGACGGCGGTGCTGCTGACTCAGTCTCGAGCGGGGATACTGGTGTGCCTGGTGTCGACGCTCTTTGTCCTGACTGTACGGTTTGGTTTTAAGGTGGCAGGCGGATGTGCGGTGCTTCTTGTTGTCGCCGGCCTTCTCATCCCGACGCCGACTCGCGAACGTGTTGTATTTGAGCACAACCTGAACCCCGTTGCCTATGCCCGCTGGCAGATGTGGGAAGGGGCGATTCAACAGATGATTGAGAACCCGTTGGGAATCGGGCTTGGACTGTACCAGTATACGTATCCTCGCTATGCATTCCCCGTCGAAGGAGAGATCGCCCGCTATGGGAAGGTCGCGCAGACTCCACATAGTGACTATCTTCAGATGGGCGTCGAGATGGGCCCGGCAGCGGTTCTCGTCTTTATCCTTGGACTAGTCGCGGTGGCTCGAGAAACGGCAAAGTTACTCCAACGGAGATTGCTGCGCAAGCAGCGAAGTCTTATCGCCGGTCTGGCTGGAGGCGGGGTCGCGCTTTTGGCCCACGCTGGCGTGGATTCAAACCTGCGTGAACCTGCGATCGCGGTCGTGTTTATTCTCTGCGCCGGGCTGATTTTATCGGCCAGCCGTCTTACCACAAAAGACGATCGTCCCGTTCATGTTCTGCCGATTCGCTCCCGTCTGATTTGGGGAACTGCCGCCGCCGCGATTGTATTGCTTGTGGGGGCGGAGGTTCTTCGGCTCGGTGTCGCATGGATGTTTTTTGAGTCCGCCTCCCAGCAGGCTAACGCTGGGCACACATCACTGGCTATTAAGGGGTTGCGCGAGGCAGTTGCCCTCGATCCTGGGAAAGCGCTGTATCACCAGGGCCTCGGAACTATTTATGCCAAGATGTTCGAATCGACTGGTGAGGGGAACGCGTTTCAAGTTGCTAAAGCCGAGTTTCAGGAGGCGATAGAGATTAATCCTCTCGACGGTCGATTGTCGGCAATGATGGCGCAATTGTATGTGTCCGCGACGAATGCCCCTAATGCATCTTCAGCCACGACTAACCAGAGAGTCGCATTATTGCGGGCGGCACGTCAGGCCTATGATCGAGCCGTCAGCCTGACACCGTTCTTTGCGCCTTATAAGTATGAACAAGCAAGGCTCTCTTGGCTGCTTGGCGATCATGTCGAAGCGGAACGTCGGGCAAAAGAAGTGGAGATGTTGGAACCGAACTACCTCCCTGCCCGTGCGTTGCTGGCGCGATTGTCGCTCGATGCAGGGCGGATTGAAGGAGCGACAAGACAACTTCAGGAAATCCAAGAACGCCAAGAGCGTTACAAGCATTGGGGGAAGAATAGTTTGGAACAGACATTTTTGAATGTCGATGCGGCCAGTCTTCATACGGCTATTAAGGAAAGGGCACCGGCAGCATGAGCCCTGCTGAGTTCTTGTCTTCATTCAGACGGATGTTCATCCCGATCGTATTCGGACTGAGCCTTGTTGTGTGCATGGTAGAGCTTGCGAGCGCACTTGATCAGCGACGGAATGCCGTCACGCGTGCAGCGCAGCTGGCGTATCTGCCGAAGGGCGAGTACTTGAAATTAGCTGTGCTCGGTTATCGTCAACTCGCTGCCGATATTATTTGGTTGCAGGCGGTGCAGCACATCGGGGCTAAGACCGGAACTCAACAAGGGAGTAGCTGGACTTATCATGCTGTGGATGTGCTGACAGAGCTAGACCCGCATTTTGTTCCTTCCTATCAGGCAACTGGAGTCTTTCTCGGGGTTCTTATCGGGCATCATGACGAAGCCATTGCGATTTTGTCGAAAGGTATGCGCCATAATCCGGAGGTATGGCAACTGCCGTTTCTCGCTGGATACATTGCCTACTACGAACTGTGTGACCCGGTTGCCGGATCCCAATTTCTCCGAGTGGCAGCGCAAGTGCCTGGATCTCCAGCATACTTGCCGAAGTTGGCTGCGCGCATGACGGTCATGACCGGGGATCCTGATGCTGCACTCGAGTTTCTTGATCGGTTTTCTCGAAGCATAAGTGATGAGCAGCTTCGCGACGCTCTCGCACTGCGGATGAAGGAAATCCTTCAAGAACGAGATCTACATTTGCTTGAGAGCAGTATCTCTCGCTATCACGAGAAGTATCAGCGGTTTCCGTCAAAACCAGACGATTTGGTGCTGGGTGGGGTCCTTCATGAGCTACCGTCTGATCCGTTGGGCGGTGAGTATCACATTGATTTTATGACGGGGAAAGTCAATGCGTCTTCTCGACAAGAACGGCTTCGTGTTGCAGGAAAGACCGCTTGCTGATCAGAGATCACATGATCGCAAGGCTCAATGTTGCGAGGCTTCTCCGAAGTGGGTAGGGGGTAGGAGGCGGGTATGGAGAGAATTGTGAATGCGATTGTCATCGAAAAACTCACGAAAACCTATGCCTCTGGTTGGCTGGGGCGCCCTCCATTCGTGGCGTTGTCAGGGCTCTCATTGACGGTCGAGCGGGGGGAGATTTTTGGATTTCTCGGTCCCAACGGAGCAGGGAAGACCACCACTCTGAAAATTCTCCTGGGACTTGTGCGGGCCACAAGCGGTACTGCGATGTTGTTGGGAAAACCGGCTGGCGACGTTGAGACCCGCCGCAAGGTCGGTTTTCTGCCTGAGTCGCCCTATTTTTATGACTATCTCACAGCTGAGGAATTTCTCGGTTTTTATGGGCAGCTTGCGGGGCTGACCCGTACAGAAATTGCTCCTCGAATTTCCGCCCTTCTGGAACTCGTGGGGCTTGTGGACGCCAGAAGCCGCCAACTTCGTAAATTCTCGAAGGGGATGTTGCAGCGGATCGGACTAGCCCAGGCCCTGATTCACGATCCCGAGCTTGTCATCCTCGATGAGCCCATGACAGGTTTGGATCCTGTTGGTCGCAAACAAGTGCGGGATCTCATTTTAAGCCTGCGCGATCGTGGGAAGACGGTCTTTTTCAGTACGCACATTCTCCCAGATGTTGAGATGATCTGTGATCGTGTTGGAGTGGTGATGAAAGGACGCTTGCTGGCCAGTGGGCGTGTGGAAGATCTGTTGAGGCAGGGTCATACCCAGTCGGTCGAGATCGTCTGTCAAGATTTCAATGCGGAAGACAGTGCGACCGTTCGGTCTTATGCAACCCGTATTCTGCAACAGGGGCGGCAATGCCTTGTGGTGTTGCCGAATGCCGATCTGGTGGACAGGCTGGTGACTGAGATCAGGCAGCGAGGGGGGCGGCTGCTATCTGTGACTCCGCACAAGGCGTCGTTGGAAGATCTCTTCTTTCCATCGCCCAGACACACAACGTCAGATGTTCCGACAGCAGTCCTCAGCGGGAGGCCGAACTAATATGGCTGCAATCGGCGTCATTGCGTTGAACACATTTCGTGAAAGCTTGAGGGACAAAATTCTCTACAACCTATTGCTGTTCGCTGGGTTGTTGATCGGACTCTCAGTCTTGTTGGCTGATTTGTCAATCATGGAGCACCATAAGATTGTTGCAGATATGGGATTGGCCGCGATTAACCTCACCGGTGTCATCATTGCGATGTTTGTGGGGATCAGCCTGGTCAATAAAGAAATAGACCGGAGGACAGTCTATACCATTATGGCGAGGCCCATCAGCCGAACATGTTTCATTCTCGGAAAGTACGCCGGCCTCTCGCTGACGCTGTTTGTGAACGTGGCAATCATGCTGGCGGTGTTTCTTCTCACACTCTGGCTCTATCACGTACCAATTGGTCTCGCCATTTTTCAAGCCGTGGGGCTTATCTTTGTGGAGCTACTCGTCGTAACGGCCATTGCACTGTTCTTCTCAACCTTTAGCTCTTCGATGCTGAGCGCAATTCTTACCCTGGGTATGTATGTGATTGGACATCTGACGACCGACCTGAAAAGTATAGCTGGGAAAAGCCCAAGTGAAACAGCGAATATGATCATGAACGGCCTCTACTACCTCAGTCCAAACCTGGAAGCATTCAACATCAAAGGGCAGGCGGCCATGGGCATTTCCGTAGGTTCTGACTACTTGGCTCTTGCGTCTCTCTATGGATTCGCCTACGCCGCGGTCCTTGTTACCGGAGCCTGTCTTGTCTTTCAGCGTCGGGATTTTTGAGGCGTAGGAATTAGAAGTCTTCTTGGCTGGAGTAGGTAATGGCCTGGAGCATTGGGATGAACGATACCTCAATGGGCGATGGTGAATCTGTTGCTCAGGCCGCCGAAGCCGATCGCCACAATAACTTCGACTTTCTCCGATTCGTTGCCGCGTCACTTGTTCTCATTAGTTACAGTTATCCCTTGCTTGGGCGATCGGACGAGCCTTTCAAATCCTTTGTTGGATATGAGACGGGTGGAGAGATCGCCGTTGCCATTTTTTTTGTGATCTCCGG
>JBDTSF010000091.1:0-4094 GCA_039931295.1 Nitrospirota bacterium
TTTCCCATGAAGATTGACGTCACCGATCGCACGATTGAGTTCTTCCCTGAATTGCACAACGCGGCGCCAGGGATCTTGCAGCAGGGCATCTGCAAAAAATTCTTTCAGGCCGAGGATCTGTATGCCGACTCCATCGGGAACTCCTGTGTGCCGGCCATGATCATTTTTCCGCATGTGGTCAACATACCTCACAGTTGTCTGGAACCATTGCCTAAAAGTCGTGCTCTTGAGGTCATTATGCCGCAAGGGTTGCTGGTCTACGATCAAGCAGTCGCGCGACGGGAATTTCAGGTCCTCTCACGGCTCGTGCAACAGGTTGATTGCTACCGCCTGCATTTTGGCCGAAACATTCTCGATCTGCCCAAGCTGATTGCGCCGTTGTTGGAGCTGCGTCAAAGCGCGTAAGCCTCTGTGGAGTGTGAGGGTATCCGTGGGTATCTTTGGCCATTCAACTCGATCCAGGAAAGCCGGCGAGTCGATTCGCTCTCGTGACACGCCAGGGGGTCATGAGGGACTTGACACAATAGAAAGGGGGTGAAGAAGAATGGAACAACAGAAGAAGGAGTCGTACGCCGAGCCCGTGTTGGTCGTGCATGAATTGCTGCGCGATATCACTGGGCAGAAGTCGGGTGGGCAATGTCAGAAGGCGGCTGATGCCGTCTGCGTTCAGTAGCCTTTATCCCTATCCGAAGGGGTACTAGGTGGTTACGGATAGGCTGGTTGGCTTGAACAAGCTAGCCAGCCTATCCCAACCTCTGTGGAAGTCCTAACGTTCGATGAATAGGAAGCTCATGGCGATGTTTGAGGGCATCCAATGGTTTCTGGATCGAGTAGCCGAATACGCGTTCGCGTCCTTTCGCTCATGGTCGAATTTTATGGAAGCTCTTGGGCGAGTGCCACGGGTCTTCACCGACTTATCCTATGGGTTGGCCTGGCCGTACCTTCTTTCCAGTTTGGCTCTGGCCTGGGTTATCTATGTACTTGCGAAAAGGAGAGTCAAGCCATCGGCCACGTCGTTTCGTGAGTTTGCCTTTCCCGCTCGTCTCTATCGCCATCCATCGACGCGGCTCGATTGGCGGTTTGCTGCGATTGATCTCTGCTTCACGTTCCTGTTGTATGTCCCCATTATGACTGGGGTCGGATTGCTTGGAGCGAGGGCCATGTCCGCGGTGTTTGTTGGCCTCTTGTCATGGGAACCGCCACGAAGCCTGTCTCCGATGGCTATCATCGCTGCAGCCATGGTGTTCCTCATCTTGCACGATTTCATCAACTACTGGGCCCATGTCTTGTTCCACAAAGTTCCGTTGCTCTGGTCGTTTCATCAGGTGCATCATTCTGCCGAGGTGCTCACCCCTGCCGCAGCGTATCGGGTCCATCCTGTTGAAATCATCGGCTTTGCGGTCCTGCAGGCTCCAGCAGTCGGGCTGTCCGCATTCTTCTATCAGAATATTCTTGGCCGTGATCAGCAGATCACCATGATTTTCGGTGTCAGCATTGTTGGCTTTGTGCTGGCCCTGTTGGGCACGCACTTGCGCCATTCTCATATCTGGTTGTCGTATGGGCCGGTACTGAATCGTGTGTTCATGAGCCCAGCCCATCATCAGATCCACCACAGCATCGACCCTCGGCACTGGAATAAGAATTTTTCCGTCAAGCTGGCTGTATGGGATGCGCTGTTCGGAACGCTCTATGTGCCGAGGGAACCCGAGACGCTACAAGTCGGTTTGCCGGACACCGACCCGCGAGACTTTACGACAGTCAGAAAGCTCTATTTTCTTCCGTTCAAAAAGTCCGTGAAGGAATGCATTAGCTTGGCCCGCAAACTATACCCGGCAGGTCTGTCTCAGGAACGGATTCGATGACCTGAGGGATAAGTCGACTGTTTGGCCAAACGGTTGAGTAGTGTCTGACCATGAAGGCTGGCACTAGGCATCTAGACACCGCAGTTCCTGCGCGAGTCCGGAGATCTTCCGGCAGGTAACCTTTCCCCACATTGTCTTGTCGACCTTCTCCGCAGGCCTGATTGCAAGACGTCCCGTTGCTCCTGAAAAAATCTGCATGGTAGGATACCGCGACACGTAAAAACGGATGGTGCGTCGCGCTTGAATTCTATGCAAGACTCGCCTGATCGAAGGTTTCATCTCCACATTGAACTGTAAGGGACGTGTGCGCGTCATGAAAAAGCTGTGGATCGCACTTTTTGTATTGCTGATTCCTTGTATTGCAACCTATCAGATTAATGCGGAGGGTTTGTTCAAAGTCGGCGAGAAGGCTCCCTTGTTTGCGTTGACGGCCATCACAGGTGAGACCGTGGGGCTGGATACTTATAAGGGGAAGGTCGTGGTGCTCGGACTGTTTCACATCTGCAACCCCTGTATGGTGCAGGGATCGGCGCTGCAAAAAGTTTCTGAGATGACGAAAGGGAAAAACGTGGCCGTGCTCGGTGTCAATTCTTCCGGCGATTCCAAGAAGAATGTCAGCGAGTTTTTGTCGGCCTTTCCAGTGGAGGTCACCTATCCGTACCTGCTCGATCCAAGCAAGGTGACAGACAAATTATACGGCGGAGGGAAGTTTATTCCCAACGTGTACGTGATCGATCAACAGGGTGTGATCCGGTGGCAGCGCGTCGGCAATATGGACCTGGCCGGTGAGGAGGCAATTGTGGCAGAAGTCGAAAAGCTGTTGGCGGCTGGAAGCAAGAAAATGTAAGACTGCGCCACGGGTGAGGAATTCCGCTGCTCGAGGAATGCGCATGATAAAACAGTGCTCGTCCGACGCGTACAGGCTAGAATCTCTCATCCGCGGAGAGGGAAGGGAAGAAAGACGATGGATGAAATGGAAGAGGGGAAGCAGAAGTTTTTGGAAGTGGTGAAGGGGACTGATGGTGCTGTGCAGGTTGTTATTCCTGTGACGCCGTCTAATAGCATGTTTCTGATTTCTCTCACGAAGGGGCCGAATCGAAAATTCATTACGGTCTCGGAAGACGACATCATCGATTTGCCCAACGAAGCCAGCATTCTGGCGAAAGTGACAAAAACCGTCAAAGATGCCGTTTCCGCATTGTAAATACGTCCGTACCATACGCGATCAGCTATAAGCCATCGGCTCTTGTTATGAAAAATCTGCTTCCCGGCATCTGGCAATGGTCCTGGTTCTCTGAGGAGAAGCAGCTCGATTTCAACGGGCTCTTCTTGACAGTTGGAGAACACAAGGTTCTCATCGACCCTCCACCTATGACCGGCGAGGCGAGTTCCACAATCCTCCGCAACGGTCCAGTGGATTACATCATCGTGACGAATCGGGACCATGTGCGCGAGGCCGCCAGGTACCAAAGCGAGTTTCATTGTCAACTGCATGTACCGGAAGCAGATGCTGTGCAGATAGATCTTATCCCCACTAAGACATTCAAAGACGGCGAATTGCTGCCGGGCGGGATTTGGGTGATCCAGTTGAAAGACCAGAAGTCTCCCGGTGAGTCGGCCTTGTTCATTCAGCAGGGCAAGGGCGTGCTGATTGTTGGCGATGCCTTGATCGGGAAACCAGCCGGATCCGTTCGTATGCTTTCCGATGAAAAATATGTAGATGTGAGGCGAGCGCAGGATGGATTGCGTCGGCTTCTCAAGTACAATTTCGAGAGTCTGTTGGTCGGCGACGGGGCCTCGATTTTGACTGGCGCCAAGCAGGCGGTCGAGCGGTTGCTCCAGCCCTCATCATGATGCTACGCAACGGACTATCAGAGGAACTGAATCGCCAGGGGAACGAGCATTTCTCACGCGGGCTCTATACCGATGCCTATACCTGTTACGCGAAGGCTTTGGAATGCGACCGGCTGACTGGAGATCAACGGGCGTTGGCCGCGACACTAGGGAATCTTGGAAACATTTGCGCGGTCAGCGGGCGTCGGGAGTCTGCTCAGACCTATTACCAGGAGGTATTGGAACTCCAGAAGATCCTGGGAGATGAAAAGGGGATCGGGACGACCTTAGGCAATTTAGGGAACTTGAGAGCCGATGCGGGTGAATGGGATCGCGCCAAGGCTTATTATCTCGAAGCGTTGGATCTTATGTGCAAGACGCAGGACCATGCAGGCAAGG
>JBDTSF010000092.1:0-7487 GCA_039931295.1 Nitrospirota bacterium
TCCCACTGCTCGGCGGCTGTTCCGGTCAGATGCCGTGAAAGCGCCTGCATGACTTGATTGACATGTGGCGCGATCATTTGATGCTCGATCTGCTCCCAATGTTCCAATCCCTGGATCTGAGGCCGCACGCGTGTCAGTTCAACGGCCCAGGTGAAGAAGTCGGCCGGCGCCATCCCCTGGCCACTATGTTGAAGGGCTGGAGCAATGGCGGTGCGATACTCGTCTTCAAGCACAGAGACCGTCTGACATTGTCGTTCGAAGTCCACCACATCGCCTTCCATCGGAAAATCTGCCAATCGAAGCACCCCGCTCTTTTTCGTCGGCATGGCATTGAGCGGACGATTGACAAGCACGGCGATCCCTTCTCGTTGCGCCGCTTCCAATACTGTTTCCCGTTGATCCATTCCGGTGTTGGGTGTCATGAACGCGCCTGCCTCATAGAGATTCATGGGGCATTGCAGCACGACAAAGTGGTGACGGTTTGTGCCTTGCGCTGCGGCTGCAGCTCGCGCGGCGTCGCACATGCGGGAGAGTGACGTGGCCTCGGCATCCGATGGATGTGCCGTGACCGTATTCGACGACACGCCGTAGTAACGGATTCGTCCGGCTGCCGCTTGAGATTCGAGAAATGCGAAAGCCTGTTCAATTCGTCGATAGAAGGCATCCCGCGTCGCTGCGAGGTCTCCGCCATCGTGGTGCGCGGCTTCAGAGAGATAGTATTCCGGATTGTGTAGTAAACAGACATCGAGGGTGGCCAGTCCCAGGCGATCGAGTGACAGCGTGAGCTGATCGTTCAGAAACTCAGAGTGCATACAATGCCAGATGCCCTCACCATACTTGACCATGTCAGGGTAGGGGCGTCCGGCTCGTTCCCGTGCCTCCGCTTCTTTCAAGTTCTCTCCTTGCACATAGCCGATCTTCGACACGACGAGCACCTCTTCACGAGTCAGCTCACCAGTCTTGATCAACTCATGTAAGACAGAGCCGACCAGGCGCTCACTGTCGCCATCCATATAATTTGTCGACGTATCGATCAGGTTCACTCCTTCTCGTAAAGCCTTCTTGAGCGCCTCTCGATGTTCCGGCTCCCTCGTATCGACCCGATAGGTACCGAATCCCAGTCGAGAGGTTGTCAACCCACTGTTGGCAAACCGCCCATACCCATGTTCCATGTGACTGCTATGGCGTGCCTGGCTCACCATGCGTGCTGCATATCTGGCTGTCCCTTCGGGACTCGCGGACCCAGGGAGTGCGACTCCTTGTAAGAGGGTCTGCTGGTTCGTCTGATTCGACCGTCGGGAGGTCGGCGACAGTGCCTCAGTGACTTCCTGCGGGTCAGTGAGAGGACGCTGGCAAGAAAAATTTCGACAGATATAGAGAGCCGCTTTCCCCTTTACCAACTCTTTTCCGACAAGCAGAGGATGACTGGCCGGCTTGCCCATCCCATCGCTGGAGGCAATCACCCGATGTGGCAAAAACACTTCGCGCACAGCGAGATGAAGCGCTTCTAGCCCAGGGTCGTTAGGCGCTCCGACGAACGCCAATTCAACCGGTCCCTCGGCTAACAGATCGATGACGGCAAGACTCTTGGCAAAGGCCCTCGGATACCGGGCGATTTGGCGGCCATAGGCGCGAATCCCACCGATCGCTGCTTCGCGTAGGTCCTGTCGATCATAATGAAAGGAGAGTCTGGCGAGGGCTGAGACTGCCACGGCGTTCCCACTGGGCGTGGCGCCGTCGGCTCCCTCCCGTGCTCGGATGATCAGGGTCTCGTGCGTCTTCGCGGTGGTATAGAAGCCCCCTTGATCCTCATCTCGAAACGAATGAACGATCCGCTCTCCTAATTGAAGCGCGGCTATCAGATATCGTTCTTGCCCACAGGCTTCATACAGGTCGATCAAACCTTCTGCGAGATAGGCATAATCCTCCAAGACCCCGTCGAGATGGGCTCGTCCCTGTCGAGAGGTACGGAGCAATGTTCCTTCGGTGGTTTGATGTACGGAAAGAAGAAAGTCTGCGGCCTTCATCGCTCCGTCAATGTAGCGGTCGATCCCCAGTACACGGCCCGCTTCGGCCATGGCGGAAATCATCATTCCGTTCCAGGCCGTGATGATTTTGTCGTCGAGTCCTGGCGGGATTCGTTGTCGGCGGGCTCGATAGAGAAGGGGACGGACACGTTGAACCGTTTCGTCCAGTTCATCGACGGTGAGGTTTAATTCCTTCACCACGGCTTCGATAGGGCGCAGCCGATTCGGAATACTCCGATGCTCCCAATTCCCCTGGTCGGTAATATCGTAACACGCGCAGAATCGGCGGGTATCTTCGGTGTTCTGCAACACGGCCTGGACTTCTGCCGGCGTCCAGACGAAGAATTTTCCTTCGACCCCTTCTGAGTCCGCATCCGTCGAGGAGTAAAATCCTCCGGCCAGATCGGTCATCTCACGGAGAATATAATCGAGCACGTCCATGGTGACCTGACGATAGGAAGTCTGCTTGGTGACTTGATAGGCTTCCAAGTAGGTCATAGTCAGGAGTGCATTATCGTAGAGCATCTTTTCGAAATGAGGAACCAGCCAGCGATCGTCGGTAGAATACCGGGCGAATCCTCCCCCGATATGATCATAGATCCCTCCGTCCGCCATCGCATCCAATGTGCGGGTGACCATCTGCAAGGTTCGACTCTCTCCAGTGCGGCGATAACAACGGAGGAGCAATGAGAGGCCTGCGGATGGGGGGAATTTCGGTGCGCTGCCGAACCCGCCGTGGTGTTCATCGAAATGTTCGCGAAACTGGATCACGGCCTCATCGAGCGCGGAGATACTGACTGAAACGGGGGATACGGCTGTGAGTTCGTTTTTCAAACGTTCAGTCAGTTGATGTGCTTGACTTGTGAGCCCGGCAGAATCTGTTTTCCATGCTTCGGAAATTTTCTTGAGCAGGCTCGGGAACCCGGGACGTCCCCATCGATCGTCAGGCGGGAAATATGTGCCGGCAAAGAACGGTTTCTGATCCGGTGTCAGGAAGACCGTCATCGGCCATCCGCCCTGGCCATGATTGAGGGTGACGGTGGCCTGCATATAGATTTCGTCGAGATCTGGCCGTTCTTCCCGATCGACTTTGATACAGATAAAATCCCGGTTCATGAGTGACGCAATGGCTCCGTTCTCGAACGACTCCCGCTCCATGACGTGACACCAGTGACAGGCGGAGTAACCGATTGAGAGGAGGATGGGGCGGTTCTGTGCTTTTGCCGCCTGCAACGCTTCTGGCCCCCAGGGATACCAGTCGACCGGATTCGCGGCATGCTGGAGTAGGTAGGGGCTGGTTTCGTGGATGAGCCGATTAGGTTTTGCTGTGTCTGGTGGAGTATGCATGGTCCACGGTAACATCGAGGCCGGAGAGGGGTCAATGAGTGAAGAGAAGAAGAAAGAGGTCTGTGATCGTGAAATCACAGACCTCTTTAGAATCATGTCCGTGCCGCTTATCTAACCCGACAGACCACTTCCGATGCGCTTAATAGCCGCCTTTCTTCTTGTCCTTTTTCTCTTCACCGTACACGACGACGTAGCCGCCCTTCTTCTCGTCTTTTTTCTCCTTATCGTCACCTGCGAAGGCTGGGGCGCTGAATGTGACTGCGACTGCAACCGCCATGATTGCCATCACCATGCTCTTCATAGTGTAATACCCCCTTTAATTGTAGTGATTGGTTGGTGTTCGCCCATTGCCGGAGCACAAACAGGCAATACGATACGCTATCGAAAGTAGCGCCCGGCTGTCAACCGTTCATTCTTCGTTCTTCCCCCGAATAGCAATGAAATGCACATTCAACTCCGATCTAAGGCCGGCCTTATGATAGTCTTAGATCAGATTGAAGGGCCTGCCATGACTGATAGTGAACCCTACTCTAATTATCGCTTGACCGTTCGCCTTGAGCTGTCCAACAGGCCGGGCATGTTCGCCAAGGTGGCCGCCGTCTTGGCTGAGGAAGGCGTCAACTTGGGCGCGGTCGATATCGTCTCGGCAACGGCCGAACGGATGGTGCCAGACGTGACGATCGACGTCCAGAGTGAAGCGCATGGAGAGAAGGTGCTTGCTCGGATCAGAGCGCTGCCGGACGTGAAGGTACTCTCGGCGTCCGACCGAGTTTTTCTTCTGCATCTCGGTGGAAAGATTCACGTCCAAAGCAAGTTCCCTATTACGACAAGAAACGTGCTGTCGATGGTCTATACGCCGGGAGTCGGTCGGGTATCCCGAGCAATCGCAAAGGATAAGACGAAAGCCTATGCCTTTACCGGCAAGGGCAACACGGTCGCCGTGGTGACCGACGGATCTGCGGTGCTGGGCCTTGGCAACCTTGGTCCCGAAGCCGCCTTGCCTGTGATGGAGGGCAAAGCCATGCTATTCAAAGAGTTAGCAGGGATTGACGCATGGCCGATCTGCCTCAACACACAAAATCCTGACGACATCGTTCGTACGGTTCAGGCCATTGCTCCGGGATTCGGCGCCATCAACTTGGAGGACATCAGCTCACCGCGCTGTTTCGATATCGAACGCCGCTTAAAGACTTCACTGGATATTCCGGTCATGCATGACGATCAGCATGGCACGGCAGTGGTCATTCTTGCTGCGCTGAGCAATGCACTCACCGTGACCGGGAAACGGATGGAGGAGATTCGTGTGGTGGTCAATGGACTCGGCGCCGCTGGAACCGCCTGCTGCAGGATACTGCTGGCTGCCGGCCTCTCTCATCTCGTCGGATGCGAGGCGAGTGGAATCGTGTTACGAGGGGATGGTCAGCAGTTGTGGGCCTGCCGGACGGATCTTACTTCCTGCATGACACCCGATCGTCCTCAAGGGACGCTTCGAGACGCGCTCAAGGGCGCCGATGTCTTTATCGGATTATCCATCGGTAATATCCTCACGGCGGACGATCTGGATCTGATGGCGACGGATCGCATCGTGTTTGCCATGGCGAATCCAGACCCCGAGGTCCCTCGTGAATTGGCCGCCTCCCACTGTCGTATTTTCGCGACCGGCCGTTCAGACTATCCGAACCAAATCAACAACGCACTGGCGTTCCCCGGTATCTTCCGGGGGGCGCTGGACGTGCAGGCAAGCGACATCAACGAAGCGATGAAACTGGCTGCGGCCAGGGCTCTGGCTGAGATTATTCCTCCTGCAGCACTCAGTGAGGACTACATCATCCCGAGCGTGTTCGACAAGGAGGTGGTCCCGCGAGTGTCAAAGGCTGTAGCGGCAGCCGCGCGTGAGACAGGCGTGGCTCGACGACGCACCAAGCTCAGCGACGACTTCGCATCACGCTGACGATCCCACAGAATTAAATCCTGGCTATTTCAACCACCCTTCTGGCATACAACCAGCCTGTGCTACAATGCGCGCCCGAGCTTGGATTATCCCTGAAGGGTCCTGGCTAGAGGAGAGAGTCTGGTTCACATGGCCTTTTCACAGAGCAAATTTATCAGGTTTCAGAACGGGATGAGACGGCGCATCGATTCGTTGCGCCCGAAAGCTGAGGAGAGTTTGGAGCTCGCCGTCGACACCATGATGCAGGAGCGGGTCGATAGCTTCTTTCGTGTTGAAGAGGGGTTGGAGGAAGTCATCAAATCGCTGGCCCAGATTGAAGAAGAGATTCCAGAGATCCGCGATCTTTCCGGGGCCATGCGCTTGGAGTCGCGTCTTGAGTTTGTGGAGGACCGTTGGGACGATTTCGACAGCGAGATTCGTGAACGCCCTCGCCGCCGTCGGAAGAAAATCAGTTTGGCCGATATGCTAAAAGCGGCCAGTGGGGGAGGCGGCGACTTGTCACAAGGAGCGAGCGGCGTCAACAACGCGATGGACGCCTATGCCGCGATGGGGGTAGAATTCGGAAGTTCGCTTGCCGACGTCACCACGGCATTTCGGCACAAGGCCAAGCAACTCCACCCCGATTCGAATAATGGCGATCGCAGCGCCGAGCCGGAATTGCGCCGCATGTTGGAAGCCTATCAGTTTTTGAAGGAATATTTGAGCCTCAGCAATGTCGAACCTCCACGGTCACCAGACGCTACCTATCGCCCGACAGAATGAAACACACATGACACTTCATGCACCTCCGCCGTATGTGACGGACCAATCTGGGCTTGAATCACTCTGTCACACATTGCGACAGAGTCCTCGTCTGGCCTTGGATACGGAATTCGTCGGGGAAGACACCTTCATTCCACGGCTCGAACTGATCCAGGTTGCCACTGCCAGCACGGCAGCGGTCATCGACTTTCCTGCCGTGCAAGCCAACGGATCACTCGATGTTTTTTGGGAGCTCATTTGCGACGCCAAGATTGAGAAAGTCTTCCATGCCGGGCGGCAAGATCTCGATCTGTTTGCTCTCCACGCGGGGCAGATCCCGAAACCATTTTTCGATACGCAGATCGCCGCCGCTATGGTCGGGTATGGAGCTCAAGTTGCCTACGCGAACTTAGTCCAGAGACTCCACGGCACGAAGCTGGCGAAAGCCCACACCTTTACCAACTGGAGTGCGCGCCCGCTTTCGGATGACCAAATCGCCTACGCCTTGGAAGATGTTGAGTTCCTTCTCTCGATTCATACACATTTACAGGATCGCCTGAAGACACTTGGCCGTTCGGAGTGGGTGAACGAGGAATTTGCACGACTCGAATCGGTGGTGGGAGAAAAAAACAGGGAGCCGCAGGAGCGGTATCAACGAATCCGTGGATGGGATACGCTCAAGCCCAAAGGGGCTGCGGTGCTTCGTGAAGTGGCTGTTTGGCGAGAAGCAGAAGCCCGCCGCCGGAACGTGCCGCGTGGGCGCGTTATGCGAGACGAGGTCCTCCTTCAACTCGCGCGCCATCCACCCAAATCGGTCAACGATCTCCGTGGGCTCCGAGGCGTCCATTCTTCCGAGGTGGATCGACACGGCGGACAGCTCTTGGACGCCATCACATCGGCACTGGCGCTCCCACCGTCGGCATGGCCGGAAGTTCCTTCCGAGCGAAAGCCGGACCCTGAGTCCACTGGCATCGTCGAACTCCTGCAAGCTGTGCTGAAGGCGCGTGCGGCAGAGGAGGGGATTGCCCCGACCATGCTCGCGACCAGCGCCGATCTACAAACACTCGTGGAAGCGAAACAAAATCGAACAACCCTGAATGTACCCATCCTTCATGGTTGGCGGCGACAATTGGCGGGTGACCTGCTCTTACAAGTATTAGATGGAACGGTCACCATTAGCGTTGACAAAGTATCCGGCGCCCTCCGGATGACCGCAGGAAGTACCTCGATTTCTCAAAGCTAATGAGCCAGCCCCCGCAGGCCGGCCTGCTCAATCCGGCACGTAGACCTGGCTGGCAGGCTGTTCCAAAAGGCTATCCAGCAAGGCCTCGCCAATTCTCACTACCTCTCTATAGGGGAGCGTCCGAGGCTGCCCTTTACTGCGCGCATCGAACGAGCACAGTTTCATCGTGCGCGTTCTG
>JBDTSF010000093.1:0-11069 GCA_039931295.1 Nitrospirota bacterium
GTGAAGGGGGTTGGGCGAATCGAGGTGACCATTGGGGCCAGAAGAGACACGAGGCCAACGAATTGCTAGCGCAATCGTTCGTGAAACGTAAAAAGTGAAACGTGAAACGTTCAGATCTGCAAACGAGCGACGCTTCACGCACCACGGCCTGTGGTGCCGGGGCCGTGTATCACGCCAATCCGGCTATGCGTATATCGTTGAGAAGTCTTTGAAGTAACACCAGTCAGGCAGAGCAAGGGGCACGCAAGACCATGCTTGTGGGAGTAGATGGGTGTACCGGCGGATGGATCGTGGCGATCGACGATGGCAGCGGTCGGCCAGCACTATGCCGCCGTCTTGATTCCTTCTCTGCGATCATGGCGCTGATGCCTGAGCCCTCCGTTGTCGCGATTGATGTCCCCATTGGACTTCTTGAACGAGGAACACGCGATTGTGATGCGCAAGCCCGGAGACTCCTGGCCGAACGGCGCAACAGTGTCTTTACCGCCCCCATACGCGCATCCCTGCAAGCGCGCTCGCACAGCGAGGCATCGGCGAAGAGATTTGAGGTGGAGGGCAAGAAGATCTCTCTCCAAGCGTGGGGCATCATCTGCAAGATCAACGAAGTAGATGCTGTGCTTCAAGCACATCTGGATTGGAGACCTCTGGTTCGCGAGGTCCATCCGGAACTCTGTTTCTACCATCTCAATGCCAAGCACCCGATGGAGTATGCGAAGAGGTTCGCCGAGGGCAAGAAAGAGCGCCTGGAGCTTTTGCGGAATGAATTCGGCACTGCCGTCGATATTGCGCTTGCGAGCGGCGGACTATCATGCAAGCCGGATGATGTTATTGATGCGTTCGTCTCACTTTGGACAGCGCGTCGCATTGCCGCGGGTTCTGCCTCACGGTTGCCGGCGGTCCCACCGCGTGATCACTTCGGGCTCCCCATGGAGATGTGGGCGTGACTGAGGCACCTTTGAGGGGAGGCTTGAGTATCGACTTATTGGTGCGAAGGCCTCTGATGAAAGAAAGTTTTCGATGGCTCTTCTGAAAGGAACCGCCCGCTGAGCGCGATAAATTTGGTTGCGACGCCTGCTATCTTCCCCCGCTCATCTATCGCCGCGAATTCCATCATGGAAGAATCACGTTTCGAATAGTTGATCTCCATCTTGCTTGCGCGAGATTAACATATTTGTTACTCTTCGGCGGTGGAGTATACGATCACCTATTACGGCGATGTCGTGCAGGCCGAGATTCTTAGCCTGCCTGATACGTTGGCGGCGAGATATATCGTGCTCACTCGACGAATGGTTGTACTCGGCCCGAACTTGGGAGCACCGCATACCAAAGCCTTTGGCGACGGTCTGCTCGAGTTGCGACTGAAAGGTACCGAAGGCATTGCGAGCGTATTCTTCTGTACGCTAGTCGGCAAACGAATCGTCATGCTGCATAGCTTTATCAAGAAGTCAGACAAAACGCCTACTCGCGAGCGTGAGATCGCTGAGGCGCGGCTGAAGGAGGTCAAAGATGCATACGCATGATCAACTGGTCAAGAAGCTCATGCGCCGCCCGGGCGTGCGCGCAGAGGTGGAGCGTATTGAGCGTGAAGAGTCCGTGCTGCTCGATGCTTTGCTCAAAGCGCGCCAAGAAGCGGGGCTTACTCAAGGACAGGTGGCGGCTCGGATGGGGACTCATGCTCCCGCTATCGCTCGTCTGGAACGGGCGCTTGCCAGCGGGAAGCACTCTCCATCGATTGCCACGTTGCGCAAGTATGTCAAGGCTTGCGGCAAGCGCCTGGTGCTCCGAGTCGCATGAGAACCGCTGATACGTTCAATCGAGCAGGGGATGTTACTTCAACGCGTCAATGCCGGCGACGAAGTTAATGTGAAACGCTGCTCTATTCATCACTAGCCCGCATTCTGCACGAAGGTTCGTGACGAAACCGATGAGACGCCACGCGAGACGAGCGGCGAGCCCGCCCGTCGTCAGATGCGTCGCCACCGCGCTTGCGAGGTCGAGCGCTCTTTGAGGGCACGTCGAGTGTGAGCCAAGGGACCTGCGATATACACTGTGCGTTTGATTTCCCACTGGCCTGGTGATAGAGTCCGCCACCGAATAAAATGGTGCTCGGATTTCCCATGTACAATTTCTCTTAACCGAAAAGGAGAGCGCAGCATGGCTAAGAATCAGAAGCAATTCACCCAGTTACAAGAGCTGCTTCAGAGCGTGACACTTAGAAAACAGATTCGGGCCGCTCGTGATCAGAAGACGGCGATCAAGCGTGTTGTAGCCGCCGGCGCCAAACAAGGGTTTACCCTGCCAGAGGTGTGGCTGCAACAGGCGTTCGATGATGTGAAGCTCGTCCGCAAGCCGGTCAGGTTGAGTGAGCGCGAGCTGCTGGCCCTCGCCGGTCGAAATGTAGCCGACGCGAGCAGCGAGAACAAGCTCTGTCATACAGACTCTTGTGGGGGGAATCACGGGGGCTGCTGCTAGACTCGCTCCCCTCAACGTGCCTCACCGTACGGTACCATTTCTAGACGCGCGCGGCCCTCATGTAACGGGGGCCGCGCTTTATGTTGCCCTGTTGAAGTGACCGCTCCAGCGCGGGCGATTCGTTCAGTACCCTCGGCCAATGACTTCAAGATCACCACGAGCCTTTGCGCACATGCCTGGCGCACTCCACTCGATCGTAGCGCGGGCTACGTTTCTGAGCGAGCGCCTGCGAGAGCCTAATCCTTCGATCGATCCACATGGTCAGGAGGAAGTGCGCCAGGCGCGATTGGAGCGTTGGCGGCAAGCAATCGGTCCACAATCCTCGGATTGGCTGGAAAGACGGCTGGGCTGGGATGGCGTGAATCTCGATCGCGCGGAAGCCGTACTGGTTGATCCTCTTCCTCAGCCAGACAGTCCCTTACCTGATTGGGCGACTGTGCTGGAAAGTATTTGCACGACGGCCCTCAGTTTCAGCCCTGCCGCTTTCAAGAACTCACCGTGTGATCCCTCCAGGCCTATCCCTTTTGAGGACATGCTGTTGCCGGCGATTGCCGTAGCCCGCGAGCGGCTCGGCGACCAGCTCTGCTTCCAGTCCAAGAATTGGTCATTTCCGTTGCTGGGCCTTGTTTCGATCAGGGCCTATCAGACCCTGGAGCGCGGATTGTTGCAGCAGCTTGCCTCCCTGTCAGGCCAGGTGCTTGAATCGGAATTCCGAGAGTTCCTGCCGTACGGTTGTTCGCTGCTTACACTGCTTGGTGTGGAGGACGAGGATCCACCGAGCGACGAACATTACCGGAAGTTTGTCCAGCGACACTTCCGCAGCGGCCTACTGGAGTTGTTTGGCCTCTATCCGGTTCTCGGAAGATTAATCGCGACTGCGGTGGCGCTATGGGTTGAGGCGACGTCGGAGTTCCTGCAGCGGGTCGTCGCGGACCGCGATGAGTTGGTCACGCATTTTCAGTTTTCCGATCCCTTGCTTGAGATCGAGGATATCGAGGTTTCTCTTAGCGACCCCCATCGCGGGAATCGAACGGTCATGGTCGCCGAGCTCACAGGCGGTCGCAAACTGGTCTATAAGCCGAAGCCGCTTGGCTTTGAGGGGGCATTCAACCGCCTGTTGGTTTGGTGCAACCATCGAAACGCGTCTGAGGCTCTGCGAGTCACTGCTGTGCTTGAACGTCCAGGGTACGGGTGGGTCGAATATCTTGAACAGGCCCCGTGTGTGGATGAGGGAGCGGCGCAGCGCTTTTACGTTCGGGCTGGCATGTTGCTGTGCCTGCTGAAGGCCGTGCGGGCTACCGATTGTCATCACGAGAACCTCATCGCGCACGGTGAGCACCTCGTGCTGATCGATGCCGAAACCGTCATGTCCCACGAACCGCATCCACTCGAGGATTCGCCGTGGTCCGAAGCTGACGAGCCGATTGCCGCGCGCCAGTTTCGCGATTCGGTGCTCCGAACAGGACTGTTGCCTCGATGGCAGTTCGATGGTGACGACGGCGCGGCATACGACGTCAGCGGGCTTGGCAGCGTCGGCGATCAGTCCCCGATGCGTCATGTGTCGCGCTGGCATCAGGTAAACACTGATGGCATGCATACGCGCAGCGAGACGGTTGCCGTTCCGTCTCGGAAGAATGTGCCGTACCTCAATGGACGGGTGCTGTCTCCGCTTGAGTACCAGGCCGAGTTGATTCGAGGTTTCGAGCAGATGTATCGCTTTCTGCTGGAACAGCGGGATGTATTGTTGGCGTCGGACGGTCCACTCGTTGAGATGCACTCGCAACCCGTGCGGTTTATCTATCGCGCGACGCGAATCTATGGCGCTGTGCTGACGACGTCCTTGAGCCCGGACCTTCTGCGCAGTGGAATCGACTATGGCATTCATCTCGAGCAGCTTGGCCGGGCCTTTCTCGTGGCGCGGCACAAGCCACGGGCGTGGCCGGTGTTCGCGGCTGAGATTGCGGCGATGGAGCAGATGGACATTCCGGTGTTTCTTGCCCGTGCAAACAATACCGCTCTCGAAATCAGCAAGGGCGTCTCTGTACCGCATGCGCTGAGGCGATCGAGCTTCGAGGAGGTGATAGAGTCGCTGGGCGCCATGCGTGAAGCCGACCTTACGCAGCAGCGCGCCATCATCGAAGGCGCGTTCCATGCCAAGGCCGCGCATACCGCCGCCGGCACGGACGTCGACGCGAGTTTCTCGGCTGTTGCTCCCTCCCGCGCATTAGATCGCGAGGCGTTCTTGTGCGCGGCGATCGCGATCGGCGCCGAGATCGAGCAGCGGGCGTTGATCGATGGTGAGAATGGAGCCAGCTGGATCGGGCTGGGTTACATCGACCATGCGGAGCGTTTTCAACTCCAGGTTCTTGACGACACCCTGTATGACGGTTGCTGCGGGGTCGCTCTGTTTCTTGCGGCGCTGTGCAAGACCACGGGGGAACAGCGTTTTGGCGCGCTGGCATTGCGCGGCCTCGAATCCTCGCGGCGCCGGCTCCTCGCCATCGATCCTGCGTCGCGAAGTCTCGTTGCCAGGCTCCGTGGTATAGGAGGTGCGGTTGGCCTCAGCTCGACGATCTATGGATTTGTTCAGACGGCCGTTCTATTGAACGACGAGAGTCTCCTGGACGATGCCGGCGCGCTGGCGGAGTGGCTGACGACGGATGTCATCGCCGCGGACAAGAAGCTTGATGTGGTGAGCGGTACCGCCGGCGCGTTACTCAGCCTACTGTCACTGTACTCGAAGCGCCCATCCATACCCGTCTTGGCGACGGCGGTGGCCTGTGGCGATCACCTTCTCGCATGGAGAACAGAATTTGGTGACGGGCAGCGTGTGTGGCGCACAGTTTCCGGGCAGCCGCTGACCGGTTTTTCCCATGGCGCCGCCGGTATCGCCTATGCGCTCATCAGGCTTTACAGCATCACGGGGAACCGGTGCTACCTGGATGCTGCCCTGGAGGGGATTGAGTTCGAGCGATCGGTATTTTCGGAGTCGCGTGGGAACTGGCCCGATCTGCGAGACCTTGATACCTCCAAAAATGGCGGTTTCCCGGTGAAGTGGTGTCATGGTGCTGCCGGCATTGCACTGGCCAGGTTGGGTGGGCAAAGGATTGTCGACGTGGCCGGCGCGGGAAGGGAGATCGAGATTGCCCTTCGCACGACCAGCGAGTATTACTTGCAGGAGAGCGACTACCTGTGCTGCGGAAACTTCGGCCGCGTCGAGACATTTCTCGTGGCGTCACGCGTAACCAATACACCCCGATGGCGGACTCTTGCCGAAATAGGCGCGACAGCCGCCGTGGCGCGTGCGAACGCCCTTGGGCATTACCGGCTCTTCGTCGACGTACCTGGGATGTTCAATCCCGGGTTCTTTCAGGGAATGGCGGGCATCGGGTACCAGCTGTTGCGGCTGGTCGACGACAGCTTGCCGTCTGTGCTGATCTGGGACTGATATCCTACAGTTTTTGTCCGTTACCGCGAATCCTGGTGGACTTCTCGGCCGCCAATACGACACCGCTCCCGACAGGCAGCGGTTTTTTCTGATCACGCAGGACGGTGGCTCAGAGTAGATCGCCGCGTCCACGAGCCTCATCGTCGTGCAGAATTGGTTAGCCCGCATTATTCATGAAGCTTCTGCTGCAAGCGCGGATACGCGGCTCCAACGGGCAGTCTCGCCGTTCAGCCCTTCGACATACTGCACGAGTATGCCTCAGGGCTTCACGCCTCCGAGTGCCCGTCTCGCGTCGCGTCTGCACGCTTTCACGACGAACCATCATGAATAATGCGGGTTAGGGGAGCTCAAGCAGCGGAGGAAGAAATGGGGTTAGGCTCGTTCGCGCTATTCTCCGTAACGTGAGGTTCGGCAGATCTTTGTCTTGTGTTTTGGTGTCCATGACGGCAAGCGCATCGGCAAGAATCCCAAGTGGTGAGGAGGGTTCTCTGACGCAAGGGCTGCGCCCCTCCGAGCTATAACGGAACTATGCTGGTCGGTATCGCAAGCTCACCATGCGCTCTAAGGGTTTTTGACAAGCCGGCGAAATGAGGTGAGAATGGCACAATCGCTTACAGTCTCTCAGGAATGGGATAGGCCGGTCAGGATTATTTAATAAGCCGGCGCCACCAAACAAACCAAGGAGTTGTCAGAATGATACATACTTCAGCCTGTCGTAGCGATTATCCTGGCAGTACGATGTCAGGAAATTTCTCAACGAGGAAACTGGCGGTGTGCCTTTCGATGGCGCTTATGCCAGCAATGCTTCAGGCCTGCGGTGTTGCGACGATCAAGGATATCAAGCCCACTCCCCTCGTTCCCATTGAGCGGAACAAGATGGCGTCGTTCGATGTGACGGGCCTTGGAACCTGTGCAAAGATGAGCGTTGATTTCGGAGACGGCAGCCCACCGGCTGACGCGTACAACGTCAATTTGGCCACTGCTTCCAGTTATACCCATGTCTACACCGGATGGGGTGGCGGAAAGATCGTGACGGCGGAAGGAATCACAAGCTGTGTCGGCAAGGTTCAAACGAGGGTCAAAGTGCTTCCGGAGGTCCTGCGCGTTGGTGTACTCGCGCCAAGACCTACAGCGTGTGACCTCATACCCAATATGCCTCCCCTGCGCAAACACACACTTGTGCATGCCAAGAACCCTCCAGGATTCAGCCTCCTCAGCAACCCCCTCAGCACGATTAATTTCGGCTGTACCTTTGGATGTGTCTACAACCTCTTTGGGGAGAATGCTCCGGCACCTCCTGCTTTCCCGTTCCCTGGATTGCGAAAGTACTCGATGGTGTTGAGAGTCGGCACGCAGGTGGAGCAGGGGCCGACAGTCTTTGACGGCGAAACGACATTCACGACGAATCAAGCTGGGCCTCTAGAAATATGCGAGAACGACGAGAAGCTGTCTGATAACAGCGGTGGATGGGCGGTAGATATTTCGGTCGACGATCTAGGATCGTAATTTCGACTGTCGGGTTGAGAAGTGGGTCAGGAGTCGTTGTGCTGTCTCACTCTCGCGCCAAACCGATCGCCAGAGGCAACGGCTGGGCTTTCGCGTCGAGCAATAAAAAAAAAGGGACGTGCCGTGAGGCACGCCCCCTGAACTCAAGCCCGTCAGATGACGGAACCGATTACTTCAATGCGTCGATGCCGGCGCCGAAGTTAATGTGAAACGCTGCGCCATTCATCACCAGAGCCGGCACCGACTTGACGCCGGCTGCTTCGGCCTCTTTCACGCGCCCTTTGTTCGTGCCGAGATGGACGTTTTCCACGTCATATTTCGTCGGATCCAGTGCGTTGGCCACGCTCTGCTCGGCTGCGACGCACACTGGGCATCCTGCGTGATAGAAAATCGCTTTGCTTTTCATTGGTGGTCTCCCTTCAGATGTAATGGTTTTGGGTGAAGTTTACGTATCTGTGACAGGGTAGAAACGGCGCCAGACTCAATGCAGTAGGCACGTTCGGTTTCCCGTCAACTTATGGCTAACATACTGACAGTCTGACGACGAAATCAATACAAAAATTCCAGCCCTGTTCGTGAAGCGTCGTTCTTGAAGCGCGAGGGGACCGACTGGTCTTTCTTATTTATTCGGTTTGTGTTGGCTGAACTAAACTAACCAGATGAACCAAATCAACCAGATAGACCAAACAAACCAGATTAGCGAATGACTTGAATCGCTTTCCACCGCTCGGATCGATAGCGCCAGAGTAGCAGCCCCATTCGAACTGTCCAATCTGCAATCATCGCGCTCCAGACGAAGAGCACATCGAGTGTGAGCCAGGGCCCTGCGATGGCTGCGAGGGGTAGGCGGACTCCCCACATGCCGATGGTCGTTGCTAACATGATGAACTTCGTGTCACCGGCTCCACGTAACGATCCGGCTAACACCATGGTGAGGGCGAGCGGCACTTGGAGAATGGCGACGATGCGCAGGAACACCGTCCCGAGTTCAACGACGGCTTCGTCGCTGGTAAATGCACGGAGCAACACGTAGGGAAAGAAAAAGAACAGCACGCCCATCGAAGCCATCGCGATACCAGCCAGACGATTCGCTTCCCAGTTTTCCAATTTTGCCCTGACGTATTTTCCGGCGCCGATACTCTGCCCCACCATCGTGGCGGCTGCGATCGCAAAGCCATATCCCGGCAGGAACGACAGGGATTCGATCGACAGGCCGACTTGGTGAGCTGCGTAGGTCACCGTGCCGTAGAGTAGAACGATCTTGGTGTAGAGAATAATCCCCGCCTGTTGAAAGATCCGCTCACCGGAGACCGACGCGCCAATCTGCCAGGTGGAGCGCAAGAGATCGCGCCGAATGTGGAGTGATTTCTTCAAGAGCTTTCGGCAAGACCAAAGGAGGTAGGCTACGCCTGTCCCTTCCGCGAGACCGGCTGCCACGGCCGCTCCAGTGATACCCAAGGCAGGGACGCCCCAGAGTCCGTAGATCAGTGGGTAGGCGATCGTGAGATACAGCAGATTCACCGCGATCAAGGCGTACATAGGAGTCTTGGTGTCCCCGGTGCCTTGCATAATCGATGAGAGGACCTGCAAGAAGATCGTGCAGGGAATGACCAGGAAGATGAAGTTCGAGTAGGGAAGGGCCAGTGCGACGACGTCGTGCTCTGCACCCAACAGCTCCATAGTGACACGATTCAGGGACAATCCGAGTACCACGAGCGAGCAGGACACGATGGCGGCCAATCCAAGGAGATGTGTGGCAGCTTCTCCAACGTCTTTGGTGCGGCGAGCGCCCCACAGTTGGGCAATGAGGACGTTGGCACCCACCGATAATCCGGAGACAAGTGTGGTGGCGATGAAGGCCATCAATTGGCCAAGTCCAACGGCCGCGATGGATGTGGCGCCGAGACCGCCGACGAGGAAGACAGCGGCGATGCCTTCCATGCGTTGAAGCAGGGTGGTGACCGTGACCGGTAAGGCAAGGGTGAGGACGGATTTTCTGATCTGTGCAATGCTGGACGCCATGGCGGGCCATCCTAACAGGATGCTGAAAAAATAGACGAGCTTGTCTCGCGGCTATTCTGCTAGACAAAGGTGTGTCTGTCCGATTAGGGTCGTCTCATGATGACTGACCTTGGCGACCTCTCACGAGTTCCTCTTCCGAAGGCCCCTCGCCTGTCAAAATCAAAATTTTTGTCCGGGCTGCAATGTCACAAACGTCTGTACCTCGAAATCCATCAACCCTTTCTTGCGACCAAGCCGGATGCGGCCACTCAGGCGATGTTCGATATGGGGACAGAAGTCGGGGAGTTGGCCAGGAGCCGTTTCCCAGGCGGTGTGTTGGTGACAGCAGGATATCGCCAGACAGAGACTGCTCTCGCGCAGACGGCGGCGCTGGTTCAGGACCTCACTGTGCCCGCAATTTTCGAAGCGACGTTTTTGCATGCTGGAGTGTTGATTCGCGCGGATGTATTGGAGCGTGTCCCGACTGCGGAGGGGGAGCCCTGCGGGTGGCGCCTGATCGAGGTCAAGTCTTCAACGAAGGTCAAGGACGTGCATCTCGAAGATCTTGCCGTGCAAAGTGAAGTCATACTGGGCGCAGGGCTGACACTCGTCTCCGTCGGTCTCATGCATATCAATACGGGGTATCTGTATCGAGATGGAGCCATCGATCTGAACGAATTATTTTCGATTCAGGACCTGTCCGAAGCGGTGGCTCAACGACGGGTTGCGGTACCCGAGCGGTTGGCCACGATGAGTCTCATGTTGCTCCAGACACAGCCTCCAGCGATTGAGCCGGACCGGCATTGCCACACACCCTACGATTGCCCGTTCTGGGAACATTGCACCAAAGACAAACCGGAGCGATGGATTCATTACTTGCCGGGTTCGAAACACGTGGTCAGTCAATTGACTCAGCATGGAGTGACGACGATTGACGAGATTCCAATCGGCACAAAGCTGTCACCGGTTCAGCGTCGTGTGAAAGAGAATGTCGAGTGGGTGTCCGAGAAACTTGGCTCTGTGTTGAAGGCTGTGCAGTATCCGGTGCATCACCTTGATTTCGAGACAGTCATGTTAGCGGTGCCCCGATTCTCGGAGACGAGACCCTATCAAGCCCTCCCGGTTCAGTGGTCGAATCATATTGAGCAGGCAAGCGGTGAGCTACGCCACGAGGAGTTTCTGCACAAGGATGTGAGCGATCCCCGAAAGGTGCTTGCCGAAGCCTTACTAGAATCTCTGGGAGACCGGGGGAGTATCTGTGTCTATTCGCCGTATGAAAGGTCTATTTTGGAGCAGTTGGCCGCCGCGCTTCCGTCGCTCAAGCCCGCGCTCTCGCGCATCGTGACTCGTCTGTGGGATCTCTTTCCAATTGTGCGAGATTATTACTACCATCCAGCATTCGGTGGATCCTATTCCATCAAGTCGGTGCTGCCGGCGATGGTCCCCGCACTTGCCTATGACGATCTGGCGATCAAAGAGGGAGGGCATGCCGCGAGTCAGTATTACCGGATGGTCTTCATCGAGACGGATTGGGTCGAGCGGGCGACGATTGAAGAGGCGCTGCTGCAATACTGCGCGCGAGATACCTTGGCGATGGTCGAACTCAGAAGAGCGCTAAAGAAAAAAGCGCAGATAAAAGAGA
>JBDTSF010000094.1:0-12647 GCA_039931295.1 Nitrospirota bacterium
ATTCGGCAAGGGCAATGCGACCAACGTATTCCAGATCCCACAGTTTCGGCAGCGCCCAGACCATTCGGTCGATTCGTGCCGGCAGGCGGTACAGACATAGGGGACGACCACGCGCTTTTTGAAATGCAGGGCTTTCTTTAGTTCGGTGACGGCCAGTTCCATCTCCTGCTTGCGCAAATAGAGGTTGGCCATGATCTTATGGTAATCGACCAATTGGTCCTGTACCCCTTCGACGGTTGAGAGGATGTCGAAGGCTTCGTCGACCATTTCGAGACGGTAGTAGAGCTTGCCTAAATAGAACTGCAGCGCTGGGTTGCTTGGATCTTGCCGGAGGGCTTCCTGATAGACCCTGATAATTTCACTAGGCTCGCCCTGTTCGAGAAAGAGTTCTTCGAGGCGGTGCAGGATGATGTTGCTACGGGTCTTGGCATAGACCTTCTTGAGAATTTCTACAGCCTGCTGGGTCTTGCCTTCCCGGATCAAGATTTCGCCGATGCCGACGTAGGCCGGCAAGAACGTCCGGTCTCTCTTAATGGCGCCGCGGAAGTACCGCCGTGCTTTATCGGGGTGGCCTCGTTCCAGCAGTTGGCGTCCGACCTCGTACGTGCAGCCGGTGAGGAGTTGGGCTTCGGCCAGTCGTTCCGGTTCAGCCAGGTTGGCCTTCAGGAGCCGATGTTGGATTTCGAGCGCCTCGCCCCATTTTTCGAGCCTGATTAACAGATCTCGTTTCCGGATGAGCGCGGTGAGGTTATCCGGTTCGACCGTGAGCATCTTGTGCAGGGTCTGTAAGGCGTCCTCATACCGCTTGGCGCCTTCCAAGTCGTTGGCCAACTCCAACAGGATTTCGATGTTGCGCTCGTCGACGCGATTCGCCCGTTGATGGAGGCGGATCGCCTCTGCGAAGTTGTGTTCCCCGCGATAAATATTTCCCAACCAGAGCAGCGAATCGACACGATTCGGGTCCATGGCCAGCGCGCGTTCGAACAGGGCAATGGCTTCGACGGTGCGTTTTGACATGATGGCATGGGTGCCTTCACGATGGAGCGCGTCGATTTTTTCTTTGCGGCGCAACAACCGCGTGCTGCGCCAGTTGCCGATGACGTGGGCAGTTTGCCGCATGCCGACGGCCAAGGCCACGAGCACGGCGCCGACAGCCATGGAAAAGACGACGAGTGTGACAGGACTCATTTCGAATTGAATGGAGGGACTCGTTCGCACTGCGACCGTCCCGGGATTCAATTCGCGCGCGTAGCTGTAGAGAAAGATTCCGATGCTGACGAGGAAGATAGTGGTGAGCAGTCGAAGCATCGAACTAGGCCTTGGTTTTCGCGGGCGCCTTTTTCCGCTTCACGGGCCGCAGGGGCACGGTTGCTTGTGTGACCATCCGCTCGGCCGGGATGGTGACGCGCTTGGCGTCGGCCCACAACCGTTCAAGTGCATAATGCGACCGGATATCCTGCCTAAAAATATGAACAATTACATTGCCGAAGTCCATTAAAACCCACTGTGAAGACCGCGTGCCTTCTATCCTCAGCGGTTTGGAACCGGAGCGAGAAAGAACGGTATCGATATGGTCGGCAATGGCACTCGCTTGGCGATCAGAATCCACAGAGCCGATGACCAGGTAGTCGGCAACGGAGGTCAACGGCGCTACCTGGAGGACGAGAACGTCGGTGGCCTTCTTGTCGAGCATGGCCCTGGCAATACCGAGGGCCGTGGACCTAGCTGTTGGTGCGATTACGGTCCTCTTGGTAGAGATGATGGTGAAGTATATAAGATTCCACTAAGGGCGGCAACTGATTTGCTGCCGGGAGCCCTTGGCGGATGCGAGCGCGAATATCCGATGCGGAAACTGCGGAGGGTGGTAGTTTGAGACAGATCAGGCCGTGCGTCCCTATCGGCGCATCGATTCGTGAAATCCGATCCGCATCCAGGTCCGCTAGTGAGGGATAGGGAATTGGCGGAAGCAGTGCGACGGTCGAGAGGGAACGAAACGACAGGCCGGGCCTGGAAAGGACGACAAATGTGCAGAGTGTTAGTAGTGTCTGGGGGTCACGCCAGGAGGGAAAATCCAGAAAGGCATCAAGTCCGATCAAGAAAAATAGCTGGGTCTGCGCGCCATATTCTTGCTGGAGTAGCCGAACGGTATCGATAGTGTATGACTTGCCTGGCCGACGGATTTCTATATCCGAGATGGCGAAGGCGGGGTCTGAAGCGATGGCATGGTGAACCATCTCATAACGGTCTTGGGCTGGCGCCAGACTGTTGTTCGGCTTATGGGGCGGCTGACTTGTGGGGATGAAGAGGATTTGATCGAGCCCGAGCGCTTCGCGTGTCTGGCGCGCAATGGCCAGGTGACCATTGTGCACGGGATTAAAGCTGCCGCCGAGGAGGCCGAGACGAAGGGGGCCAGACTGTTGAGTGCTGGGTGCCGAGGGCTGAGATTCAGAATCTGGTGACATCATAACTCAGCACTCAATACTCAGCACTCACGTCTAGAGCACAACCAAGTTGTCCCGGTGTATGACTTCCTCATATTCCTGCGGGCCGAGCTGTTGCTGGATCTCGGTCGTTTTGAGTCCTTTGATCCGTGCCAGCGTCTCGGAAGAAAAGTTCACGAGTCCTTTGGCGAACTCTTTGCCGTCCTGGTCGAGGCAGGACACCGCATCTCCTGTATCGAAGGGGCCGCTGACGTCTACAATACCTGAGGCCAACAAGCTTTTTCCCCGTCTCACCAGGGCCTCAACGGCACCTGAGTCGAGCGTCAGGGTCCCTCGTGCTCTGAGAGTGAAGGCGATCCAATGTTTACGGCTGGTGAAACGGCGTTCCTTCGCGAGGAAGAGGCTGCCGCCCGGGCTGCCGGCTAATACCTGTGGAAGGAGGCCGACTTCTTGTCCGTTCAAGATCAAGGTGGACACGCCGTACTCACCGACTTTCTTGGCCGCTCTGACTTTTGTGGCCATCCCTCCGGTTCCTTCAAATGAGCTGGACATGCCGGCCCGCCGCTCAATGTCTTCGGTAATATCAGGAATCAATGGAATCAGCGTGGCCGCGGGGCTCTTGCGTGGATCTTCGGTAAAGAGGCCGTCGATATCAGACAAGATGATCAGCAGTTCCGCGTCAACGAGATGGGCGACCTCGGCAGCCAGGGTGTCGTTGTCTCCCACCCGGATTTCATCCACGGCGACCGTATCGTTTTCATTGATAATAGGGATCACTCCAAATCCAATCAGCGCATTCAGCGTATGGCGGGCATTGAGAAATCGTCGCCGATCGGTGAGGTCGTGATGTGTGAGGAGAATCTGCGCCACCGTGACGTCGAGCCGCTCAAACGATTTTTCGTACGCCCACATAAGCCGGCTTTGGCCGACGGCTGCGGCGGCCTGCTTCACGGGGAGGCTTTTGGGGTATTCTTTCAGGCCTAATTTTTTGATGCCGGAGACAATTGCACCGGAGGAGACGAGTAACACTTCTCGTCCGCTCGACCGGAGTGCTGCGATTTCATCGGCGAGCCGATCGATCCGTTCGGGGCGCAGCCCGGTGTCTCGGGACGCGATGAGACTGCTCCCGATTTTGATGACGATACGGGTGGCCTGTCTTAGGAGATCGTCTCGCATAGTGTGGCTCGAAGCTGCGCGACCTGTTGCCCGACATAGGTGACAAGTTCTGTCAGTCCCTCTCTCGTGGCGGCAGAGATCGGGAGGCACGTATAGTGATGACGCGTACAGTACTTCTGCAACTCACGCAGGCGCGCCTTCTCACCAGCCACGTCGAGTTTCGTCGCGACCACCGCGAAGGGGCGTGTGGTGATCGGCTCATCGTAGGCCGCTAATTCTCGACGCATGATCTCGAAACTCTTAACAGGTTCCTCGGGGGCCCATTCCGACACGTCGATCATGTACAGCAAAAACGACGTGCGTTCGATATGTCGAAGAAACCGGAGTCCCAGTCCCTTTCCTTCATGGGCGCCTTCGATGATACCGGGGATGTCTGCGACGGCAAAACTTCCTTTTTCTCCCCAGCGAACGATCCCCAGATTTGGTGTCAGCGTGGTGAAGGGATAATCGGCGATTTTCGGTCGTGCGGCTGAGATCGCGGCGATGAGCGTCGATTTTCCGGCATTGGGAAGGCCCACGAGCCCGACGTCAGCCAGCAGTTTCAGCTCGAGTCTGAGCGACCGTTCTTCGCCTTCTGTTCCGGTTTCAAATTCTGTGGGTGTGCGGTTGGTCGACGTGGCAAAATGGTTATTCCCTCGTCCGCCACGCCCCCCATGAGCTGCCACAAACCGCTGTCCTGCGGTGACGAGGTCCGCCAGCACCTCGCCGGTCTGATTATCGAAGACGACGGTGCCGACAGGAAGGGCCACCACGATATCTTCGCCGGTTCTTCCGGAGCAATTGGCCGCGCCACCCTGGCGGCCGACTTCTGCTTCATAATGTTTTTGGTACCGGAGGTCGAGGAGCGTGGTCATGCGAGGCGACGCTTCAAATACGACGTTGCCGCCATGGCCACCGTCGCCACCGTCTGGCCCGCCGCGCGGCACGAATTTTTCGCGCCGAAAACTGCATGAGCCGTCGCCGCCGCGGCCGGCTGTGATATGGATACGGACTTCATCGACAAACATCGGTGCACCGTTTCAGTGTGATGACTGCATGGGCATGACCTGCGAGAAACATCCCGTTGCACCAACAGTCATGCCGGGATTCCTCGCGGTAATGAGGCTGTGACGAGAAAAGAGGGAAAGAATGTATTATGAAATCGCAGGCTCTGAGTAGACGCTGATTTTCTGCCGCCCGCGCCCGCGCTCGAACTTCACAATCCCTGTGATGAGGGCGAAGAGGGTATGGTCTTTACCGAGGCCCACGTTGAAACCGGGAAAGAACTTTGTCCCACGCTGACGGATCAAGATTGATCCAGCCTTGACGGTTTCTCCACCGTAGGCCTTGACCCCAAGATATTGGGGATTGCTATCGCGCCCGTTTCTAGTTGATCCGCCGCCTTTATTTGTTGCCATGGCTGATCCTCGTTAGGCCGTTTCAATGCCGGTAATGCGCAATTTGGTAAAGCCCTGGCGGTGGCCATTCGTTCGCCGATAGTTCTTGCGCCGTTGCTTTTTGAAGATCGTGATGGAGCGGGTTCGGCCTTGGTCGACGATCTCGGCCTTGACGCTGGCCCCCTTAACCAACGGTTGTCCTACTTCAAGGCCCTTCTCGCCATGGACCAGCCGCACTTGGCCGATCTCAACCGTTCCCCCTACTTCGCCGGGAAGGGACTCCACTTGGACCAATGTCCCAGTTTCGACTCGATATTGCTTTCCGCCTGTCTCAATGATCGCGTACATAAGACCCCGTCTCCATTACAGAAGATGACTGTGTACCATAGGGCTTTGAATCCTGTCAAGATAAAGGATCGGCGTATGCTATGCTTTCTCTGTTGAGACTCACAGATCGGAGATCATGATGGCCAATGCCCCGAAGCCACATCCTTCCAAGCCGAAAGCCCGCCGATTCGTACTGCGCCCCTATCGTCGCGTACCGACTCAGCGTGTGCTCTATTATCTCAGCGGGAAATGTGTGGGAAAAGGTGTTGTGATAAATTTGTCCCAATCCGGCATGCGTGTTCGAGGAGAGCATGCGATTGAACCGGGCCTGGATTTGGCTTTGCGTCTTACCCTTGCAGATGATGGCCCGACAATAGACATTGACCGGGCCACGGTTCGGTGGGTAGATGGAAACGAGTTCGGTCTGGATTTTGTACGCCTCAGTCCGTTAGCAAAGAAGCACATCAGCAATGCGTTGAACCAGCAGGTTCGCGCCCCTCAGTCGCCGGCCTGAATACAATTCCTTGCTCAGGCGGTCTACGGACCATGTCGCGCCCGTTTGCTTGACGCTTCTTCCAGCCCGCTGCTATATTCCGATTTCACCGCTCGAATGTTCACCGACTGCCTGCGATACCGATGCTTGAGCCACAAGGAAAAATTTGGATGGATGGGTCGTTCGTCGATTGGGCGGATGCGCAAGTCCATGTGATGACCCATTCACTCCATTATGGACTGGCGGCGTTCGAGGGCATCCGCTGTTACAAGGGAAAGGCCGGTTCCGCAATTTTCCGACTCCAGGAACATGTCGATCGGTTGTTTGACTCCACCCATATCGCCATGATGGAGATGCCGTTCGACAAGAAGCAGGTTGCAGCGGCCATTGTGGAGACGGTGAGGGTGAATAAGCTGGAGGCCTGCTATATCCGCCCGCTCGTCTATATCGGGCATGGAGCGATGGGAGTCTATCCCGGCGATAATCCGATCAAGCTGGCCATTGCGGCCTGGACGTGGGGCGCCTACCTCGGGGACGATGCATTGGCGAATGGGATGCGGGCTCGCGTGTCGTCGTACACGCGGCATCACGTCAATGTCTCGATGACGAGAGGGAAGATTTCCGGCTACTACGTGAATTCGATTCTCGCGAAACGTGAGGCGAAGGCGGATGGATACGATGAGGCTATTTTGCTCGATACCGAGGGCTATGTGTCCGAAGGGACGGGGGAAAATATCTTCATAGTGCGGAAGGGGCAGATCAAGACGACGCCGCTGACTTCGATTCTTGACGGCATTACCAGAAGCTCTGTCATCGAGCTGGCGAGGGAGAAGCGTATTCCCGTGATGGAGGAACGTTTTACACGCGACGATATGTATATCGCCGATGAAGTATTCGTGACCGGGACCGCTGCCGAGCTGACTCCGGTTCGAGAAATCGACAACCGCCGCATTGGAACCGGCACGCCAGGTCCGATTACACAATCTCTACAAAAGACCTTCTTTGCCATCGTGCGTGGGGAAGACCTTTCCCACGAGGCGTGGCTCACCCGCATTTAGTTCGAACTCAAGAGATTCAGTCCGTACTGTCCTGCGCCCGCTGCGTCACATCCGTGAGACCAGACTGGTTGCTCTGATCTGTGTAGCGGGTCTGGTAAGTGTGCTGGACTAGACGAAACGGATAAACCAGACACACTCCCACCGATGAGAGCTGGATTTTGAGTGCCCTGTTAGTGTTTGCCGGAGGAAGAGTCGCTAGGAGTGTGGCTTTCCGCTGCTGGGGCAGCAGGCGTCGTAGCTGGGATTTCAGGGGCCGGCTGAGACGTCTCTTTCTTTTTGAGATCAATGACCGTGGAAGAAAACGTCCGTTCTTTGGCAAGCATAGCCAGACTCAGCGAAGTCAGCATGAAAATGGCCGCGACGACGACCGTGAATTTGCTCAAGAAGTTTGCGGGGCCGCGGCTCCCGAAGACGGTCTGGCTAGAGCCGCCGAATGACGCGCCGATTTCAGCGCCCTTCCCTGATTGTAAGAGGATTGCGCCGACCATGAGAAAACAGACCAGAACATGAATGATAATGAGGGCAATATACATGACACTCCGATCAATTAAGCACGCGGTATCTGCGCAAAAGATAGAATTGTAGCAAACGAGTCTAGATTGAGGCAAGCCCCTCCTACCAGAGCCCCGTCGATTGCGTCGCAGGCGAGGAGCGATGCAATATTTTGGGGCGTGACACTTCCGCCGTACAGGATTCTCATGGCCGACGCGATGTCGCTGTTCCATCCGGTTTCAACGAACAACCGGATTGAACGATGCACGATCTCGGCTTGTTCCACCGTGGCGGAGCGTCCGGTGCCGATGGCCCAGACCGGTTCGTATGCGATGGTGAGGGGTGCCAGCTCGTCTGTGGATAATCCTGTCAGGCTGCCGTTCAGTTGAGCCGTGACGACCGATTCC
Organism: Nitrospirota bacterium; assembly: GCA_039931295.1. Taxonomy (GTDB): domain Bacteria; phylum Nitrospirota; class Nitrospiria; order Nitrospirales; family Nitrospiraceae; genus Palsa-1315. The sequence goes on from JBDTSF010000094.1 coordinate 7,771, forward strand.
GTTCGGCCTGCCTCACGGTCCGCCAGCGATTCTCCCACGCATAGGATCGGGCAGAGCTCGTGTTTCAGCGCCGCTCGGACCTTCTTCTGAACGTGCTCATCCCGTTCGCCGAAGAGCGTGCGCCGCTCAGAGTGGCCGACGATCACATAACGGCAGCCAAGGTTGCGCAACATCGGCGCAGAGACTTCCCCGGTGAAAGCCCCCTGCTGTTCCCAATGCATGTCCTGTGCGCCCAAGCTGATCCAGGAGGAAGGGCCTAGGGCAGTACGGGCCGATTCGAGCGCTGTAAAGGGTGGTGCAAGGACTACGTCGGCGTGAGGCGATGCAGGGACTCGTTCACGGAGGTCGTGAATAAAGGCCGCAGCCTCCGAAGCCGTTTTGTTCATCTTCCAGTTGCCGACGATGAGGGGTTTACGCACCGGTGTCTCGATGTTCGAAGATGGTAGAGGCGAGGCACTCAACGATGAGCCGATTACGCCGCTCGATCGGGCAGAGCGGTCAAGCCCGGGAGTTGTTTGCCTTCTAATAATTCTAGGGCGGCGCCACCGCCGGTCGAGATGAACGACATGTTTTCCGACTCACCCGCTCGATGCACGGCCAGAGCTGTTTCACCGCCGCCGATGATCGTCAGGGCATAGGCGTCGGCAATCGCGTGAGCCATTGCCAGGGTGCCACGGGCGTAGGCATCAATTTCGAATACGCCCATTGGTCCGTTCCACAGAATCGTCTTTGCATTCTGGACGGCTTCGTTGAAAAGTTTGACGGAGGCTGGGCCAATGTCGAGCGCGTACCAATCTTTCGGAATCTCCTGGACTGGGACGATCTTCGATTCTGCCCCAGGCTCGCGGCTGACTGCGACGACACAATCGACCGGAAGGTAGAATTTTACGCCGCGGGAAAAGGCATGCTCCTCAATGCCTTTGGCAAAATCTAACATGTCGTTTTCGACCAGGGAGTTGCCGATCTCTAGCCCCTTTGCCTTCAGGAATGTAAACGCCATGCCGCCGCCGATAATGACTTTGTCGACGCGCTTGCCCAAATTCTCAATGACGCCGATTTTCCCCGACACTTTCGCCCCCCCGAGAATAGCAACAAAGGGCCGAACGGGGTTTTCGACGGCCCCTTCGAGATATTCGATTTCTTTCTTGAGGAGGAAGCCGGCGACCGATGCAGGAATGAATTTTGTGATGCCGACGGTGGAGGCATGAGCCCGGTGTGCGGCGCCGAACGCGTCGTTGATATAGACATCGCCGAGGGCCGCCAGCGCTTTGGAAAAGGCGTCGTCGTTTTCCTCTTCTCCCTTATGGAATCGGAGGTTTTCAAGCAGTAGCACGTCGCCCGGCTTCATCTTGGCGACAAGCCCTTCCACCGCTGGGCCGATGCAATCGGGTGCAAACAGAATCTCCTTGCCCATGAGCCGACCCAAGCGTTTTGCTACCGGAGCCAGACTGTACGTGGGATCGAACGTACCGTTCGGTCGTCCGAGGTGCGAACAGAGGATCACCTTGGCGCCGTCGTCGATGGCTCGATTGATGGTCGGCAGAGTCGAGCGAATGCGGGTATCGTCGGTGATTTGGTGCGAATCGTCCAGCGGGACGTTAAAGTCCGCTCGGATAATGACACGCTTGTCTCGCAGTACAACATCGTCGATGGTTTGTTTACGCAGTCTCATTGCAGCTCCGTCACGTCCGTTCTTTTGGAGAGAGGATCAATATGGAACAGAATCAGGCCGGGCAGGCATGGACCCATAGTGCTCAGTGTCCTGTCGATTTTGCCGCAATGACTTTGATCAAATCCCGAACGCGGCATGAATAGCCCCACTCATTGTCATACCAAGCCGTGACTTTGACGAGTCGCTTGTCGATGGCCATCGTGAGCGGGGCATCGAATGTGGCCGAATGCGAGTCGCCCTTTTGGTCGATGGAGACGATCGGGTCTTCGGAATACAGAAGAATGTTTTTCATCGGGCCGTTCGCCGCTTTTTTGAAGGCGGCGTTGACGGAGGCGACGTCGCAATCCTTCTCGGTTTCGACCGTCAGATCCACCAGTGAGACATTCGGTGTGGGCACGCGGATGGCCAGGCCGTCGATCTTGCCCTTGAGCTGTGGCAGTACCAAGTGTAACGCCTTCGCTGCGCCGGTGCTGGTCGGGATCATCGACATGCCTGCCGCGCGTCCGCGCCGCAAGTCTTTGTGGGGCAGATCAAGCAACTGCTGGTCGTTGGTGTAGGAATGGATGGTGGTCATGACGCCGTGCTTGATGCCGAAATTATCGAGCAGAACTTTTGCCACGGGAGCCAGGCAATTGGTTGTGCAGGAGGCGTTGGAGATGATGTGGTGTGTCTTCGGATCGTAGGCCGCATCGTTGACGCCCAGGACGATGGTGACATCCGGGTCCTTCGCCGGCGCGGAAATAATGACGTGCTTGGCTCCGGCTGCAAGGTGTTTCGCCGCGCCTTCACGATCGGTAAAGCGCCCGGTCGATTCGATGACGATATCGACCTCCAGTTCCTTCCAGGGAAGCTCTTTCGGGTCCTTGATCGCAAGCACCTTGATAGGCTTGCCATCGACGAAGATCTGATCGCCTTTGGCTTCGACGCTCCCCTGTAGCGTCCCGTGTACGGAGTCGTACTTTAGGAGGTACGCGAGCGTCTTCGCATCTGTGAGATCGTTGACTGCGACAATGTGGAGGTCGGGATCACCAAGCGATGCTCTCAGGACGTTCCGTCCAATCCGTCCAAATCCATTTATGCCGATCCGAATAGCCATGACGAGTAGTTCCCTTGAAAGAATAATTAGCCGGTTGATTCCACCGGGAGAATGAGGCCGATAGTATCGATGCTCCTGGGCCATGTCAAGACATACCAAGGTAGGTAACCCTGCGCTGGATCACGGAAGTTTCCCCTATCGCCTGAACCGGATGTCGACAGAATTGGTGTGAGGCCTCTAGATGTTTACCTTGCGTCTTTCTTAGCGGGTTCGTTAGAGTTTGTCGAGTGTTGTGTCGGCTATCTTCCTATGAGGCGCCGGTGAATCTCTTCGAACAGACCACAATGGTGCTAGAGTGGCCCAGACTGCTTGAGGTCCTTGCCACTCACGCCCGATCGACAATGGGGGCGGCGCGCTGTCGTGCCCTTGAATTAGCGACTAGCCTCGATGATTCGCAGCGACACCAGCAGGAAACCTCAGAGATGGGTCAGATCCATGCATCCGGCGAGGCCCTGCCTGCCTTGTCATTTTCTGATATTCGTGACCCGCTCGTCCGGGCGAAGAAAGGGGCGGTATTGGAGGTTCACGAACTGCGGGATTGCGCGATGGTGTTGGAATTGTTGGAGGAGAGCGGCCGTTTTGTGAGGCGGCACCAACATGACGCTCCTGCGCTAGCCTCTGCCGCCTCTCCGCTACTATCGGTCGACGAACTGCGGCCGCTGAAAACCGCGTTGGACGTAGCGATCCACCCCGACGGCTCGATCAAGGAGTCGGCGACGCCGGAGTTACGGCGTGTGACCCATCAGGCACAGGGGCTGAAGCAAGAGATGCGGCACCGGGTCGATCAGATGCTGCACTCACGGCGCTATGAGCAGATCATCCAAGAAAAGTATTTCGCTCAACGAGAGGGTCGCTATGTCATTCCGGTGAAAGCAGATATGCAAGGGCGTGTCTTGGGGATTGTCCATGATGTGTCGGCTAGCGGGGCGACGGTGTTTGTCGAACCGCGCGAGCTGGTTGAGTTGAATAATTCGATCAAAGTGACGGATCTTGAGATCGAGCGGGAAGTGCGCCGTATCCTCCGCGAGTTGTCTGCCCTCGTTGCCACACAATCTGAGGTCATGTTGGCGGGGCTCGACGCGCTGGCTGTGCTTGACGGTATTTCGGCGCGGGCATCGTTTGGCCGTCAATTGAAGGCACATCCAGTTAGGCTCAACGATGAAGGGCGCGTACGGCTTCTGCAGGCCAGGCACCCCTTGCTCGTGTTGTCGAAGGCGCAGGTAGTCGCCAACGATATTCTCCTGGATGAATCGATCCAGGTTCTCGTCATTTCCGGCCCCAATACGGGCGGGAAGACCGTCACTCTCAAGATTGTGGGGCTCTTTGCCTTGATGGCCCGGGCTGGATTGCCCCTACCCTGTGATGCGGAGTCCGAGATGGCGTTCTTTCCGAACGTCTATGCTGACATCGGCGATGCCCAAGATTTGGCCCGCGATTTGTCCAGTTTTTCTGCGCACATGACTCAAATGATTCAGCTGCTCGATGAAACGGATCACCAGCCACGCGGTGATGAACAGCCCAAGCCGCAGCAATGGCTGGTTCTTCTGGATGAACCGGTCACCTCAACCGATCCAACTGAGGGAGCGGCCCTGGCCGAAGCCTTGCTCTGCCGCATGGCCACGCTGAGAATGAAAGTCGTCGCGACGACGCACTATGGATCGCTGAAAGCCTTGGCCCACACGATGCCGGGCTTTGCGAATGCCAGCGTCGAATTTGACGTGGCGACGCTCTCGCCGACCTATCGACTCTTTATGGGGGTGCCGGGTGGGTCCTCCGCGCTGGAAATTGCCGGGCGGTTAGGCATGGATCGAGCGCTGCTGGATGAGGCGAGGCTGAAGCTCCATAAAGACGAGCGGGCCATGGAAACCATGCTGCAGGACCTACAAGCTACACAGCGGAAGTTGACCGACGATTTGGGTCGGGCTGTTGAAGCCAGACGGGAGGCGGAACAGGCAGAACAGCGGGCGAAGGCGCAGTTAGCTCACCTGGAAGAGACGGAACGTGAAGCACAGAAGGGTCTCAAGCGAAAACTCAGTGAACAGTTCAGTCGTGCGCGGGCGGAAGTGCAAGCCACGGTCGATGCCGTCAAGGGCGAACAGAAATTGATCA
>JBDTSF010000095.1:0-2565 GCA_039931295.1 Nitrospirota bacterium
GGTTGCAACTCGTCGCGGCGGCGGTGTTCTGGATGGCGATGAGACGAACGTAGCCTTGCCCGCATTATTCATGAGCGTTTCTGCTGCAATCGCGGATTCGCGGCTGCGGCGAGCCTTCGGCTGGCAGGCTCGCCACTCGCTCCCTCGACGTACTGCTCAAGTACGCCTCGGGGCTTCGCGGCTCCGCATGCCAGTCTCGCAACGCGACTGCGCGATTTCGCAACGAACCGTCATGAATAATGCGGGCTGGTCCTATATAATAGGACGATGTTAAACGCGATCGCGACAGAGAATATCGTTATTGGCACGCTGGCAGGCCTCGGCGTGATTGTGCTGGTTGTGATGGTTGTCTTGGTTGTGAAACGAATCATGAAGGAAGAGTAATGTTCACGGGTATCGTCGAAGAATTGGGGGCCATCATCTCGATCGATAAAACCCTCGCGGGAACGAGGATGACGATTCTTGCCTCCGCCGTGATGGGCGACCTCAAAATCGGGGACAGCATCAGCGTCAACGGCACTTGCCTGACCGTGGTGAATAAAACCGAACACAATTTTTCCGTGGAAGTTTCTCCTGAAACCTTGTCCGTGACCACCCTCGGGCAGCTCGCTGCCGGCGCCCCGCTGAATTTGGAACGGGCGATGAAGCTCAACGAACGGCTCGGCGGGCATCTCGTGGCCGGTCATGTCGACGGCATCGGCATGGTTCGCAGCCGCCAACAAGATGGGAATGCTGTCTTGTTCACGATCGAGGCTCCATCGGAGATTCTCCGCCACTGCATCGTGAAGGGGTCTATCACCGTCGATGGCATCAGTCTGACGATCAATCAGGTGACTGATCGTGGTTTCTCCGTTTCGATTATTCCACACACGGCCAAGGTCACGACCCTGGGTCTCAAGCAAGTCGGCGATCACGTCAATCTCGAATCGGACCTGATTGGGAAATACGTCGAACGATTGCTACAAGAGCGTGGGCAGCTTCCCGCCAAACCCACTCCGGTTATTGACAAAGACTTTCTCCAAAAACGTGGTCTCCTCTAGCAGGATGCTCCAAAAGCCCGCCAGCATCGTTCTCGCGTCGCTCAGAGACTCAACGTACCGAAGCGTACGCCTCGCCTCTTCGCTCGCTGCGGCCTTGCTGAACGGCCTTTTTGAGCATCCTGCGCGGCATTCTGCAGTTGTTACGGAAAAGCCAGCCAGCGAAATTCCGTTTTGCTGAAACAGTTCAGGATGGCATATAAAGCCTCTCCACCCAAACGTCTAACAGTGGATCGATTGCTCTCGAAGCTTGGCATCGCATCCCGTGGAGTGAGCCAGGAATGGGTCCGCGCAGGACGAATCCGCATCAATGGTCGAGTCGTACGTGATCCGGCCACATGGGTCTTGTGGCCCAAAGACTCTGTCTCAGTAGACGATCAACCGATTCAAGGCTCGGTTAAACGATTTATCATTTTTCATAAACCCAAAGGGGTCGTCACAACGCACAGCGATGAAAAGGGCCGTAAGACGATTTTTGATGTCCTGCCGGCGAACTTGGGATATCTGCACGCCGTGGGGAGACTCGATCAGGCAACCAGTGGGCTTCTCTTGCTCACTAGCGATTCAGCCCTGTCGAGCTATCTCACTGATCCAGCTCATAAAGTGATGAGGATCTATCTCGTCACCGTGCGAGGAGAATTCACGGAGTTTCAAGCCACAGAGGCCGTAGGCGGAGTGGTTGAGGGTGGCGCGCGCCTTCAGTGCCACAGCGTGAAGATTCAGAAATGTTCTGGACGCGAATCACATTTGGAAGTGGTGCTGATTCAGGGGAAAAACCGTGAAATCAGAAGACTGTTCAAGGCCTTGGGGCATGAGGTGACCAGGCTGAGGCGTATTCAATACGGTCCATTCAAATTAGAAGATCTCCCGTCCGGTGCATGCCGAGAAATCCCGATCGAGGATGCGAGGAAGGCGCTCCGACAGTCCTAACTCATTGCTCGTCTGGCTGGTTTTTTCGGTTCATCTGGTTTGTATCGTCAATTCGATCAAAAGACCAAGAAAAAAGCGGGGGCTATTGGTGCACCACCATGGTTTCGAAACAAACAACCATTTTCCATGGCGAACGGGCGCAGATTTACAGGAAGGGGATCCTTGTTCGCTCTTACCGGATGAATTTAGAAAACAAAATTTTACTCGGTGCACAAACTCTGCTATACCACATACACATCGATTAACATTTTGACATCGAAGGGGGGTGAAGTGCTCATGGCAACGAAGAAAGCAGCAGCGAAGAAGCCTGTGAAAAAGGCAGCCAAGAAGAAGTAGTCGTCGTGCTATGAGGAGGCGACGGCCACGTCGCCTCCTCACCTTCCCTTCCCTCTTCCTCATTTTCCCGCAGGTCCGAGCGCATCACAATCACGTCGTATGGTAGAGACGGCATTCCAAGCCAGGACTATTAACGGTATGGATAAGACAAGTGTGTCTAAATGCGACCAGAGTAGTTCAAGCCGCCGATATTGTTCTATTGACAGCAGGGGTGGCTACGTCGCCTGGTGAATCCTGGAATAGGTGGCGATGACGAAACCGC
>JBDTSF010000096.1:0-2387 GCA_039931295.1 Nitrospirota bacterium
TGAGAGGGATATTCTATGGTGGCTAGAGAGAAGAGGCAAGGGACGAAAGAACGCGATTCCCAAATCTTTCTCAATGCCAATCCACACTTAACGACGGATCAAGACCGTCGAGATTGGATACCATCGGTCTTGGCGCTTCCCTGAGATGGCGAGATCGACAAAGGGTGCGCGGCTTCCTTGATCCAGAATCGCAATGTCCAGAACGTATGAACCCTCCGGTACATCTTCCGGTACGGTGACTGCGTCTGCGACTTCGTGCTGTATGTCCGGAAGCCATCGTCGTAGCTGTGCGGTGCTAGTCCACCGGGCGACGACATAGTCCTCGCCAGATCTCAAGCGATAGGCTAACGGCCATTCATGATAGATCGGAGCCACCCCGACGTTTTCCCATTGCGAACGCAGGGACAGTTTCCGGCCAGGCCGGGCTTCTATGGCATGAGTCATCTGGCGGAGGACAAATCGATATCCGATCTTGGTGAGGAATTCATCGACACGCGATCGCCATTTGGGCGGAATCGGGGATGACTTTGCATTCAAGACTGAGACATGCCACTCCAGCCCTTTTTTCAAAATCAGGTCGATATCGAAGTCTTTCTCATACCAGTCTTGCATCACGCCGCACACCTCGAATTGTACCGGAGCCTTCTTCCAAGCATTGCTGATCGCCGGATCCTCCAGCACTCGCGTATAAGCATGCTCCATATGGTTCCACGTGGAACTGAAGTACCCGTAATCTCCGAAGCAATCCCCGCGCCAGCCGGCGCCTCGCGACACGGCATACTTGAGCTGTCCCCCTTGAAGCATCACGAGAGGCGTGCCGGAAAAATACTTGAGGTACCATTCTGTGATCTTGATCTGATTGTCCTCAGCTGGGAAATATTGCTTGCACTGCGCTTCGACTCCCTGGCAACAGGCCATATTCCACTCTCCCCAGCAGCCAACCGAGCCGATATCAACATGATCGATATCCGGTGAACCAGCGTACCGTTCCCCAAAGGCCTTGATGAGCTTTTCGTGGTACTGCAGAAATGTAGGGTTGTTGTAATCGGGAAAGATTCCTCTGCCGACCGCCACGCTTTCTACGCCCTTGTGGAGCAGCCATGCAGGTGAGCCGGTCTTGTACTCCGTCATAATGCGAAAGGCCAATGTCTCTCCCTTCGCCTTGGCTTGGCTGATGATTCGGTCCACGAAATCAAAAGCGTACCGCCCTTCCTCGGGTTCAAGATCAGCCCATGACCACCGGAAATAGGCCACCGTTTGTTGTGGATACTCATCAGTCGAGGGAGGATGTTCGAATCCGAAATGAAAATCGGCTAGCCCCATCCCTGGATTATAGAGCACGTCCTTGATCTCTCTGGGATGGACAGTTACCGTTGGCTCTGCCTGCGCCGAGTCATCGTGTGCGCTGGCATCCAGACTGCTGGCAAGACTGCAACCACTTTGGAGCACGACTATTACAAAGGCCAATAGAGAGAGAAGCGGTGTCTTCATGGAACGGTTCAGCATGTGACAGATACTCCTACCAATTGAAATCCCACATCGTCAGAAAAGTCGCTCTTTCCGGCGGACGCACGTCATGTAGGTCAGAAAGAGATCGGACATAGTAGAGTGACGTGCCGCCCGCTGAAGATTGAAGCATTGAAGAATGATGGTGCCGAAGGCGGGATTGTATCAGAGGGGGTTGCTCAAGTCTTTGATGACGTGGGCAATCCCCTCTTCCAATGCGGAGTATAGCTTGAAACAAGTTTGCCGCTCTTTGTTTCACTTACTCGGATTCTGCCGTCATTTGCTGGTCAGGCTAACACCTATCTAACACCTGTCAAACTGTGAAACAGTGAGAGGGGAGGATTTAATGACCGGTGCGTTCAGTTGTGGATTGTGAGCCATATTGATCAGATACCCAACAAGGGGTCGAGTATCATCCCGAAATGCTCCACAAGTTTTTGGCTGCCCCATGCTTATACAGTTATCCCCACAAATTAAGGAGGTTGCATGAAGGTTCCGCGAAAGATGGAACAATTGGGCAAGAAGGTGGATCGGAAACTTTCCGGCGTTAAACGGAACATCCTGAAGAAGCGCTCTGTCGTCGTCGCCAAACCGAGCCGTGTTGCGCGCACTCCCGGTAAACGGGCACTTCAAGGAGCCAAGCCCCTCAAGCAGAAAACCAAGGGTGCCACGCGCACCACTCGATCAAAAGCGCGCGAGGCTGGCAAAGCGGTGGGTACATTCTTAGGGAAAGCGATCGGAAAAGCCGAACGCTTTGTCGATATAACAGCCGAAGCCGCCAAGGGCATCCTCAAGTGAGTAACAGATATCTCGATGCGTCGCCAGAGTGACACCTTGCGCACGTGAATATGTGCGTGAAGAGATGCACAAGACCAAAAAGG
>JBDTSF010000097.1:0-28374 GCA_039931295.1 Nitrospirota bacterium
GGATCGTCACCTCTTGTGGAGCCTGCATGTCCGTCGATGATGCCATCGTCTTCCTTTCGAATATCCCCTTGCTTCACAGGATGAGCATGGCGATTCCCAGATAGGCCACCACACTGAGAATATCTTGCACCACGGTAGCTACCGGGCCGCTCGCGAGTGCGGGGCCAGCGCCTGCTCGGCTCAGTCCAATCGGTAACAGGCTGCGACGGACGTGGCGATCATGGCGGTTAAGGCGAGCGTAAAGACGACCGATCTCTCCTCGCCCCAGGCCAGCAGGCAGGCTCCAGCGGACAGTCCTACGAGACCACCGATGTGGAGGCCAAGTACTCGAGGCTAATGACAGTCGGTTGGACAGAAGAACAGAAAATAGAGTCCAACCGCCAACCCTAGCAGCATCGCCCCTAAGAGCAACCATTGATTGCGCGTCATGTGCCGGCACGACCTTTCTCCTCACAATATCCCAGCAAGTCCAATGCCGTTGTTTGCACAGGCGGGTGAGGCGTGAAGGGTGAGGGGTAAGGGGTGAAGAGCAAAGACATTTGCCCGATCGGTCCCTTCACGCCTCACGCCTCACGCCTCACGTCTCACGTATTCTGTCGCCTTCTGCTACAGCAGAGAAAGTCGAGCTGTAGCAGGACACCCCTGCTCACAATGCAAAGAGTCGATGGTGGATGGCGTATGGTCCGACAAGAAAGACAAAGTCTTTGTTTCCACTAGGCACTAGCCATCGCTTCCGACTCTTGGTGTGGTGGCACCGCCCTTGCTGGTAGCAGGGAGTGAGTCGATCCAGTGGGAGGTCGTGTGGCTGATCCGTTCTGTACGAGGATTCTTGTTCCGGTGGATTTTTCTGCTTGCTCAGAAGAAGCCTTCCGCATCGCGCTGACGCTTGCCAGGACCTTTCAGGCCGAGCTGTTACTGTTGCATGTGATCGATACGAGTGCCCTGGCGGCCTTCAACCGTCTTGGGTTGTTGGCGGTGCCATCCGAGGCGCAAGCTCAGAAGCGGCGACTGCGGCATCACGCCCGCTTGAATACGCGGCGGTTACTCGATTCGGAGACGGTCAAAGGCGTGAAGATTACCAGGTTGCTGGCGGAAGGAGTGCCCTTTGTGGAGATCTCGAAGATGGTCCGGGTGGAAAAGGTCAACCTGGTGGTGTTGGGCAGTTATGGGGGGCGGTCGGACACGGTCGAGAAAATATTTTTCGGCAGTACGGCAGAAAGGGTGGTGCGGACTGCGGGTTGTCCTGTGTTGACTGTTCCGCTGCCGCCCAAGCCGAGTCGCTCGTGAAAGGTGAAAGGTAAAACGTGAAATGTCTCGGAGGAACAATATTCTTTAGTCACACGTTTCACTTTTCACGTCTCACCTTTTACGGTTCTTGAGAAGGAGGGGTACATGAGCAGTCATAAGTTACAGTGGGGATGGGTCCTTGTGCTTGCCGTCACGTGCGGGTTCTGGTGGGAGGCGGCGGGGCCGATTTTCGCTCAATCGGAGCAAGCCGTCGAAGTCACGATTAAGGATTTCAAGTTCGTGTCCAAACAGGGAGTGCTCCGCCTTGGATTTCCTACCGTGATTAAGATCAGAAACGACGATGCTGAAAAGCACGACTTTGGCTCAACCATGTTCGAGGGTATTCCGACTCAGATCGAGAAGGACGGGGTGATCGTCTATGGCCGAGGGGTGGGTGGAGTATTTCTTGAGCCCAAACGGGAGGTGGCCATTCGATTCAACATGTCGCGGCCTGGCCGGCATGAGTTCCGCTGTTCGATCCATCCGAACATGACCGGCGAGTTACTTCTGCTGAGCGCGGAAGCGGTATAAAAATAAGCAGGCTGCTGAAAAAGGCCGCCAGCGGCGTTCTCGCATCGTTCAGACCCTCAACGTACCGCAAGGGTACGCCTCGGGGCTTCACTCGCTGCGGCCTTGCTGGACGGCCCTTTTGAGCAGCCTGCCAGGGGCGAGGAAAATGGGGAGGAGAGGATGCCAGTGATCAAGCGAATCTTGTTTGCTACGGACTTTTCGCGCTGGGCGAGGCGGGCGGAAGACTATGCCTGTGCTCTTGCCTGCTCGTGGAAGGCCTCCTTGACTGTGCTGTGCGTCGCGGAGTTTCCACCGGGACTCAATCCCGATTACCTCGTCAATCAGCAATATCTGGCCGATCTGCTCAAGACCGCATCGTCGCAGCTCGTCGATCTTAAAGGTCGTGCAGAGCTGCGTGGGATTGCAGTCACGACCAGGGTGGCTACGGGGATTCCGAGTGAAGAAGTGATCACTGCGGCACGGGCTGAGGACTCGGACCTCATCGTCGTAGGGACCAGGGGGAAGACCGGCCTTGCGCACGTCTTGTTAGGCAGTACTGCCGAACGGGTCATTCGCGGAGCCCCTTGCCCGGTGCTGACGGTGCGAATGGAGCCGGCAGACATCGAAGAGGAAGGCGCCTTGTCGAGGCCTGTCACCCTAGAGCGTATCCTTGTGCCGGTCGATTTTTCTGATTGTTCTCTCGATGCCTTGGGGTATGCAGCCGTGGTGGCGCAGCAGGCGAAGGCCTCTCTCATGTTGCTGCATGTCTTGGAGCCGGTGTCATATGGCTTGGATTTTACGCTCGGTCAGAGTAAGGCACGTCGTTTGGAAGTCGAGACGTGGACGAAACGACTAAAGGAGCTGGTATCTTCCCACCAGCATTCTGCGATGCAGGTGGAGTCTCAGCTGCGGGGAGGATTTCCGGCCGATTCAATCTTAGATTCTGCCCAGACCCTGCCCTGTGACCTCATCGTCATGGGCACGCATGGGCGCCGTGGAATCTCGCACACCATTTCTGGCAGCGTGGCAGAGGCCGTTCTGCGAAAAGCTCGCTGCCCTGTCATCACGGTGCGGAGCCCGAAGTTTGGACCGGATCATCGCCAGACGGTTCCGGAAGAAGACTCTCCTGTCCTACCCACCTAACTACAAAGGAGTGAGTCCTGATGAGTGCAACAAAACGCACAAAGAAAATAAAACCTCCGATGCGCTCGCCCTTAGCGGCATCGCCACGATCTATCGAGCTGCCGGAAGGTATGCGGGAACGGATTTTGAGTAAGGCGTTCGAATTATGGCAAGGGCGGGGGTATCGAGACGGACACGATCTCGAAGACTGGCTCGATGCCGAGGCTATCGTGATGGAGGAAATTCATGAAGCTCGCGAGTGAACTAACCGCCGGCCTCTGGGTGCCTCTTGTCCCGCCGCTCGACACGTTGATCGCTCGGCTAGACATCCTGTCGTCAGAACAGAGGATGGCTGGCCAGCGTCAGATCGCGCTGAGTCTTGCCCTCCAGCCCTATCTTGAGGGTGGGGCAGGAGCATTGTTGTCTCCGCTGCCGCAGGAAACGGAGTTAGCCGACCTCATACTCTATGCCGACTTCTACCCGCAGGACGGGCAACTGACGCTGATCGAGCAGTTGCGCGATGTCATCACTGAGCATATTCCGCAAGAAGAGCGAACGTGGTTGGATCCGCTGAAACATTCCTATCTCGACCTGGCCGAATTCCTGTCGGTCGACGAGCCCACCCAGCGTCTGGTCTTCCGCTCGATCGGAAATGGACGGGTCTATCACGTATCGGACGGATCGTTTCGCAAGGACCTACAGCAAGGACAAGTCCTTCTCGCGCGGTTGATCCGTGAGCCGGGGGATGTGGAGTGGGAGCGGGCGGTCATTGCGGGCGCTGCAATCGTGTTATCCAATGAGGACGGAAAGGGCTTGCTGAACGCCACGCTCGATTACCGGCGGCAGGTAGAAATTTCTGCCGGGTCTTTCGAACTCGGCGATTGGCCGGAATTCGCCAAGCGCTATGGACATGTATTGTTGTGGACATTCGCGCGCATGCGGTTTGCCGCGCTCATCGACGCCGTGAAAAGTATTCACTATGTGGCAGAGGGGGGGCAGCCCTATCTGTATGCCTTGGCCCTGTACGATCATTGCGAATATGGATACATGAATGAGACGCTCGCAGATCTTGAAGGATTCGAGCGTGAAGCGGCGATCTCTCCATCTGGTGGAGTCGGAACTGCGAAGGCCGCGCAGCATGTCGTGCAGCGGGGGGCATCCGGCTCCTTTGAATCCGCAGTGGTCGCAAGACTGATCCTCACGGCAACGCAGTTGTGGGTGGAGTGTGATTCGCGAGAGCGGCTCGATGCCGTCAAACACAAGCTGGCAGCCACGTTTGGATTCTCTCTTCACTTTCGCGGCGAAACCTGTACACCACCGCCCCGACAACTCAAGGAGTCGGAGCTGGCCGTCAAGGAGCCTTTGACGCTGGTGATTTCGGCGGAGGAAGGTCGAACTCTCTTGAAGGAGTTCCTCGAGACTCTGTACTTAGGGTGGGCAGAACGGGCCTGCCCGTCGCTGGGGAATCACATGCCGCGTCACGTTGCGACGTCAGCAGAAGGCCGCGAGCAGGTCGCCGCCTTGATTGCCGATATGGAGCGATACGATCCCGGTGTGAGGCGCGTGGGCCGGGCATCGTTTGATTACAACAAGCTGAGAGCCCATGTTGGGTTGGATGAGGTCGGTTGATGACGATTCGGCACAAGGCTCAACTCGCCGAGACCCTTGAAACCTGCCGTCCTGTGCCGCGAGGCAACCCGAACATTCTCAAGGCACTTCTGGCGGTCCAATCAGCCAGAGGCTATGTCTCGACGAATGCCATCCCTCAGATTGCGCAGGTATTAGGCGTGACGGATGCCCAGGTTGCGGGGATCTTGTCCTATTATTCCGACCTCCGGACTCAGCCGCCCGGTCGGCACCTTATTCGAGTCTGCAGAGGCGAATCCTGTACGGCCAATCACGGCGCGCGAGTCTTCCGTGCCATCCAAGAATATGTACGCATGACTGTCGGAGACCTCACGCAGGCAGAGCGCTTCACTATGGAGCAGATGTCCTGCGCAGGAAACTGTGCGTTGTCGCCGACTGTGATGATCGATGCGGATCTCTATGGGAGAGTGACGCCGTCAGGTGTGCTGTCACTTCTGGAGCCCTATAGATAGCAGGATGCTGAAAAAGCCCGCCAGCATACGAAGATCGTCATACGTGAGACGTGAAAAGTGAAACGTGAAATGTAGGATTGTCGAAGGCGCTTCCTCTGAAACCTTTCACCTTTTACGTTTCACCATTCACGAACGAAGAGGACAGCCTTTTTGAGCATCCTGAAGCTCTGCTGACATCGGCAACACGATGTATGTCCCCAACGCTGTATGGGCATAGGTTGAGTTCTTCGGAGTCTGATAAATGAAGACAATACGCTGCTATCTTGCCAACGATACCTCTTCCCGTGCGGCCGGCGCCGAACGACTTGCCGATGCTTGGAGCGAGCGGCAAGAGATTCAACTGATTCGTACGTCCTCGCGCGGAGCCTTCTTTCTGGAGCCGATGGTGGAGCGAGAGACACCCAACGGGCGTGAGGCCTGGTTCAACGTGGCGCCGAACGACTTGCCGCGCATCGTGGCCGGCGTGGGTGGGACGCCGGTTGTCGGGATCCCGTTCTTGCAACAACAGACCCGCTTTACCTTCGCCAACTTCGGCATCACTGAGCCGCTTGCGCTCGATGAGTATCAAACGCGAGGCGGACTCAAAGGATTGGCGGCGGCGCGGAGCCTCTCGCCGGAAGCGATCGTCGAAGAGTTGCGCATCTCGCGATTGCGCGGTCGCGGGGGCGCGGCGTTTCCTGTGTGGAAGAAGTGGCAGGTTGCGCAACAGATCAGGTCCGAGCAGAAGTACGTGGTGGCGAATGCCGACGAAGGGGACGCCGGCACCTATTGCGATCGGATGATCATGGAGGGCGATCCCTTCCGATTGATCGAAGGCATGATGATCTGTGCGCGTGCGATCGGGGCGACTCGTGGCTATATCTATTGCCGGTACGAATATCCAGCGGCGGCGCAGGCCATGCGGTTCGCGATTCAGAAAGCGCGTGAGGCAGATCTGTTGGACAGCGACGACTATCCATTCGATCTTGAGGTGGTGAGCGGTGCCGGCTCCTACGTCTGCGGCGAGGAAACCGCCTTGCTGGAATCTCTGGAGGGCCGCCGTGGTGTCGTGTTGGCGAAGCCGCCCTACCCGGCGGATTCCGGACTGTACGGCAAACCGACCATCGTCAGCAACGTTCTGACCTTCGCGACGATTCCCAATATTCTAGCCAACGGGGGTGCGTGGCATGCCTCTCTTGGTACTGAAGGGTCGCGCGGGACGATGGCCGTCCAGCTCGGTGGTCGGGTGAAGCAGCCCGGGCTGATTGAAATTCCCTTTGGTCTGACGCTCCACGATGTATTGGATCGATTCGGCGGTGGCATGGCACCGGGCTCGCGATTCAAAGCCGTGCAGGTCGGGGGGCCGTTGGGGAGCCTGTTTCCCGAATCGCAACTCAATATCCCCATCTGTTATGACGCATTCGCCGAGGCCGGAGCGATTCTCGGGCACGGGGGCATCGTCGTCTATGATCACGAGACTGACATGGTCGAGTTGGCGCGGCACTTCATGGCCTTCACGGCGGATGAGTCTTGTGGAAAATGCACACCATGTCGCATTGGATCGGTGCGAGGCCGTGAAATTCTCGAACGGATTCAGCGCGGCCAGGGAACTGCGGAGGATCTCTTTCTCCTGTCCGATCTCGGCGAGACCATGAAAGCGACCAGCCTCTGTGCATTAGGGGGGCGTGCCCCGTACCCTGTGTTGACGGCGATTGAACATTTCCCGAATGAATTCGCGAGGCGTCAGGGGTGAGGCGAAAGACCACGATTCCGAACACACCCCTTACCCCTCACCCCTCACGCCTTGCGGGAGCGCCATGCTGCATCTGACCATCGACGGAAAGCCTGTCACTGCTGAATCGAGCGATACCATTTATATGGCCGCGCGGAAGGCTGGGATTTCGATCCCCAGCCTCTGCGTCTCGCATCAACTCGCTCCCTTCGGCTCCTGCCGACTCTGTATCTGCGAAATTGAGGGGCAGTCCGGAACTCCTGCCTCCTGCACGACTCCAGTCAGACCCGATATGGTCGTCCGAACCGAGAGCGATCGGCTCAGACGGCATCGCCATAACATCGTCGAACTCTATGTGTCTGAACAGCCTGAAGGAAGCGAGATGCCGGGCCCATTGCGCGAGCTGGCGCTCGCCTGCGGCGTCGATAGAGTGCGGTATCCCGATGGGGCGCGCAGCAAGCGCGCTTCCGTGCGGGACGACTCGAACCCGTTTTTCACCTTCGACAATGCCGCCTGTATCTCCTGCGCCCGCTGCGTGCGAGCCTGCGATGAAATTCAAGGCACACATGCCTTGACCATGATCGGGCGAGGATTTCCGGCAAGACCGGCGGCGGGAGCCGGCTCAATAATGGGTGAAGCGGCAGCTTTTACCACATCCAACTGTGTGTCGTGTGGCGCCTGTGTGAAGGAATGTCCGACCGGCGCGCTCACGGAGAAAACAGTGATGGAGAAGGGCTCACCGACCGGAACTGTGCGGACGACCTGCGCCTATTGTGGCGTAGGCTGTGCGTTTGATGCTGGTGTGCGGGATGGACGAGTGGTTCAGATGATTCCGGCAGACGATGGGCCTTCAAATCGGGGACACGCCTGCATGAAGGGGCGGTTCGGCTGGACTTACAACGATGCACCGGATCGTCTGCGAGTCCCTCTTTTGCGACAGGGCAATGACTGGGAAGAGATTTCCTGGGAATCGGCATTGGATCGGGTGGCGCAGGAGTTTACGCGCATCAAGGAGGCGCACGGTCCGGATGCCCTCGCGACCATTTCATCAAGCCGGGGCACGAACGAAGAAAATTATCTCTTCGCCAAGTTCATGCGCTGCGTGATCGGCACGAACCACATCGACAACTGTGCCCGTGTCTGTCATAGCGCAACCGTTACCGGCATGATGGACACGCTCGGCGCTTCGGCGGCAACCAATTCCATTCAGGACCTCGATCTGACCCAGCTGATTATGGTGGTGGGGGCGAACCCCACGGAGTCCCATCCCGTGATCGGGGCCAAGATCAAACAGGCGCATCGGCGAGGGGTGCCTTTGATCGTCATCGATCCCAGGCGCACGGAACTGGCGCGGCTGGCCGATCTGCATCTGCAACTGCGACCCGGCAGCAACGTCGCTTTGCTCAATGCGATGGGCCATGTTCTGGTCAAGGAGGGGCTCCTCGATAGGGCCTTCATCGCGACAAGGACCGAGGGTGTCGAAGACTGGCTCAAGACCGTCTCGGACTGTACGCCGGAAGCGGCTGAAATTATCACCGGTGTGCCGGCCCATCTCATCTACCGGGCAGCGCGGTGCTATGGGAGCAGCGGCGCCTCGTTCAGTGTCCATGGTCTCGGTGTCACGGAACATCGCTGGGGCAGTCATGGGGTGATCGCGCTCTGCAACCTCGCCTTGGCCACCGGCAACATCGGAAAGCCGGGCACCGGCATCAATCCCTTGCGTGGACAAAACAATGTGCAGGGGGCTTCTGATATGGGTTGCCTTCCGACCTACTTCGCCGGCTACCAGAGTTTGGACGATCCGAAGCTGGCCGCGCTGCATCAGGCCATCACTGGCCGTCCGTTGCCCACGAAGCGCGGCATGAAAACACCTGATATGTGGGACGCGGCGATTGCGGGTCGGCTCAAGGGGCTCTGGATCATCGGCTATGATGTCGCACAGACCGATCCGAATTTGAAAAAGGTGCACGAGGCCCTGAAGCAGGTGGAGTTTCTCGTGGTGCAAGATCTGTTTCTCTGTGAGACCACGAAGTTTGCACATCTAGTATTGCCCGGCGCATCATTCCTAGAAAAGGACGGCACCTTTACCAATCTTGAACGTCGTATTCAGCGGATCAGGAAAGTCGTAGAGCCGCCTCACGGGATTCTTCCAGATTGGCGTGTGGTCTGCGAAGTCTCAACCCGGATGGGTTATCCTATGCCCTATCGGCATCCCTCAGAGATCATGGACGAGATCGCGACGCTCACGCCGATGTTCGCCGGTGTATCGTATGACCGGCTCGACCAGCATGCGGGGTTACAGTGGCCTGTGCCGACTGCCATGCACGAAGGCACGTCGCTGATGCATCAGGAGACCTTTCCAAGGGGGAAGGCGCATTTTGTCGGCGTTGAGTACTTGCCGCCGGGAGAAGCGGGGAGCAAGGAGTATCCCTTCGTGCTGACCACGGGCCGCATTCTCCAACATTACAACTGCGGGGCCCAAACCAGACGGACGGACATTCTCGAACTGGTCGATACCGATGTGCTGGAAATGCATCCGGCCGATATGGAAGGGCTGCATCTGCGCGACGGTGAGGTCGTTCGTGTGGTGAGTGCCCGTGGCGAGGCATTGCTTCCCGTCGTGGGGAGTGAACGAGTCATGTCGGGGCATCTCTTCACCAGCTTTCACTTCCCTGCTTCAACGGTGAACGCGTTGCTCTCGTCAAGTGCGGACGAAAGTTCAAAGTGCCCTGAGTACAAAGTGTCTGCTGTGCGCGTGGAACCGATCGAACGGGATGAACTCGACCCGGAAGATGAAGCGGAACTGCGGCACATGCGCCGACAATTGATTACATAATGATAGCGGTCAGCGATCAGCCGTCAGCTTTCAGTGGGCGGGTCTGAAAGATTAGGTTGAGCCGACTGCTGATGGCTGAAATCTGATTGCTCAATTAACCGATGGATCAAACAACCGCCACACCGATTTCCCTGCTCGATGCCTACGCACCCGCGCAGATTGCCATGCGGGTGCGTGAAATCGGCGTTGCAAAAGCGGCGATGCCGGTCCTGACTATGTTTGCCCTGGCCGTCTTGGCGGGAGCTTTCATTGCGCTGGGCGCCTTGTTCTTTACCGTTACGATGACCGGGGGCAAGACCGGTCAACTTCCGGCGTTTGGACTCATGCGTGTAGCGGGCGGGATCACGTTCAGCGTGGGGCTTATTCTGGTGGTGGTGGGTGGAGCGGAGCTTTTTACCGGCAATAACCTGATTGCCATGGCCTGGGCTTCCGGTCGAGTGACGACACAACAAGTCATAAGGAACTGGGGATGGGTCTATCTCGGTAACCTGGTCGGAGCAGTTGGAACAGCAGCGTTAGTATGGCTGGCCGGCATACAGAGCATGAGCGATGGCGCGGTCGGAGAGACGATGGTCCAGATTGCGCGTGGCAAGATCGCGCTCGATCCCGTCTCGGCAGTAGCCCGTGGCGTCCTCTGCAATGTGCTGGTCTGTCTGGCCGTCTGGTTGTGCATGGGAGCACGGAGTGTCACGGATAAGATCCTGGCGATTCTTTTCCCCATCAGTGCCTTCGTCGCCTGCGGATTTGAACATTCCGTGGCCAACATGTATTTTCTCCCCATCGGTGTGGCACTCGCTGCGGGAACCTCGATGCCGCTCTCAGCCGTTGATGCATTGAGCAATCTTGCGCTCGTCACGATCGGCAATATCTTCGGCGGGACTGTTCTCGTCGCATTGGTCTATTGGACGGTGTATTTGCGACACTCAACTCAGATCACCGGAACCCTCTCGTCATGAATACGTCTCGCGCGACTGTCGGGATCCTAGTCGGGGGTGGACCGGCACCGGGGATCAACAGTGTCATCAGCGCGGTCACGATCCGAAGCATACTCGGCGGCTGCGACGTGGTCGGCATCATTGACGGATTCAAGTGGCTTATGGAAGACAGTGAGAGTCGGGTACGCCCCCTCTCCATTGAAGAAGTCAGTCGCATTCACTTCCGGGGCGGGTCGTATCTGGGTACCTCGCGGGCGAATCCGACGAAGAAGGCTGAGTCCCTCGCCAAGGTCCTTTCTTCCTTGATGCAGCTGGGCATCACGCGTCTGGTGACCATCGGCGGAGACGATACGGCCTTCTCATCGCTCAAACTGGAGGAACAGGCGGCTGGGCGGATTCACATCGTGCATGTGCCGAAGACCATCGACAACGACCTCGATCTTCCTTATGGCATTCCGACGTTCGGTTTTCAAACGGCCCGGCATGTCGCCGTCGAAATCGTGAAAAACCTCATGGTGGACGCTCACACGACTTCGCGCTGGTATTGTGCGGTGACCATGGGGCGGAAAGCCGGCCATTTGGCGCTTGGAGTCGGTAAGGCTGCCGGCGCGACCCTCACGATTATTCCCGAGGAATTTGTGGAGCGACCCGTGAAACTTCAGCGCCTGGTCGATCTCACGATCGGGACGATGATCAAGCGGCTCAGCGAAGGGCGCTCTGACGGGGTGGTCGTGTTGGCGGAAGGACTGATCGAGATTCTTGACCCGCAAGACCTGGGTGGCTTGGAGCATGTCGAGCGTGATGAGCATGGCAACCTGCGATTAGCAGATGTGGATATCGGCGATGTGCTCCGGCGTGAAGTCACGAAGGGCATGAAAGCCTTGGGACTTGCCACGACGATCCTCGCCAAGAATGTGGGGTATGAATTACGTTGTGCGGACCCGATCCCGTTCGATATGGAGTACACCCGCGATCTCGGCTTTTGTGCGGCGCAGTTTCTTCTGGATGGAGGCACGGCGGCCATGGTGTCGATCCAAAATGGGCGATTTACCCCGATTCCTTTCACGCAGATGGTGGATCCCGTCAGCGGCCGTGCGAAAGTACGGATGGTCGATGTCACGGCGCAGTCGTACCAGATTGCGCGCCAGTACATGATCCGGCTATCCGACGAAGATTTCACAGACCCTGTCGCATTGGGCCGCTATGCAGCCCTCACAGGACTATCGCCGGAGGCCTTTCGAGACCGGTTTCAGTCTGTTGGGTCGAAGATAATGGGCTTTTGATCGAAGGAGGGTGCATCATGAATGTGGTCGTCGCGATGGATGGATCGAAGTACGGGCAATGGGCGCTGCACTGGGTGGTCAAGCTGCCGCTGGTCAAGCCGCCAAAAGTCCTGGCGCTGCATGTGCTCGATCGTGCGTGGCTTCAATTGCCGTTTCGGACGAAGGTCGAGACGCAGCGGGTAGAAGCGCGCTCAGCACGAACCCTCAAGAAAGTCACCGAGCAGTTGGCGGCGCTGAAACTTACGGGTACGGCCCGTGAGGAAGAAGGGAGCGTGGCGCCGACGATCCTGAAACGCGCACCCAAACACAATGGGCTCCTGGTGGTCGGCAGTCAGGGCCTCGGCGCCCTCGACCGCTTCACGCTCGGTAGTGTGTCGACGAAACTCATCCAGCAGGCGACCTGTCCTGTACTGGTCGTCAAGAACGAGGCGGTCCCCGTGCGGCGCATCGCCTTGGCGACCGATGGGTCCCCTGCATCGGCCAAAGCCCTGGAATTTGTGCTGACCAAGTTTCAGCCGGATCGGCCGACCGGCAAGGGCCGGTCGGTGGCGATTCATGTGAGCGTGATCCATGTGACCCTACGCCGCCCGTTAGCCCCCTTCGATATCGGCACGACGATCCCCTGGACCCAGCAACGGAGACTGAAGGTCAAGGAGGAAAGCCGGACATTACTCGACCAGAGCGTGCAGAAGCTGATCGGGGCGGGATTTAGGGCCAAGTCCGTGAGCCGGGTGGGGAATCCCGCTGAACAGATCATGGAGGCGGCGTCGAAACAACAGGCCGATCTGATCGTGATGGGGGCCCAAGGGCTGGGCGCGCTTGATCGGTTTTTTCTCGGCAGCGTGTCGACGCGCGTGGTGCAGTACGCGAACGGTGCTGTGCTCGTCGTTCGATGACGGAGAGAGAGTGTCATGTAGCGTTGTCGGGGCTATCGCCTCAAGCAGGTGACCGCCGGTTTCTGTTTGTCGGTTCGAACGCAGTGAGAACTCAATTGATGAAAGGATGGGCACCATGAATGTGCTTGTGGCGACGGATGGATCGAAGTATGGACGATGGGCGCTGGACTGGGTGGCCCGGTTGCCGCTTGTTGAACCGGCAAAGGTCATGGCGTTGCATGTGTTGGATGTCGCTGCGCTCCGCGCGCCGCTTCTGGCGCAACCGACGATGTCCGGGATCGAGCCGTATGTTCAAGAGGAAATCCAGCGCATGGAAGCGCGTTCAGCCGAGACCCTCCGGGAGACGACACGACAGTTGGCCTCGCTGAAGCTTACGGGCACGGTTCGTAAGGAGCAAGGGCCGGTCGCCCCGACGATCTTGAAACGCGCGCCCAAACGAGACGGGTTCCTGGTGGTGGGTAGTCAGGGGCTCGACGCTCTCGACCGGTTCATGCTCGGCAGCGTCTCGACGAATCTGATCCATCATGCCACCTGTCCGGTCCTCGTCGTCAAAGGCGAGGCGGTGCCGTTACGGCGGATGATCTTGGCGATTGATGGGTCGGATGCCTCGGCCAAGGCTCTGAAGTTTGTGCTGACCAAATTTCAGTCGGATCAGCCGACCGGCAAGAGTGGGCGCGTGCCGATTCACGTGAGTGTGTTCCATGTGTTGCCGTTGGTCATGTACCCCGGATTAAAGAAGGCGAGCAAGACATTACTCGACCAGAGCGTGCAGAAGCTGACCAAGGCGGGATTTACAGCCGAACCTCTCTGTTACCTTGGCAATCCTGCTGAAGAGATCATGAAGGCGGCTTCGCAACAA
Source organism: Nitrospirota bacterium (assembly GCA_039931295.1). Lineage (GTDB taxonomy): Bacteria > Nitrospirota > Nitrospiria > Nitrospirales > Nitrospiraceae > Palsa-1315. The sequence continues at coordinate 13,539 of JBDTSF010000097.1, forward strand.
CGGGCCGATCTGATCGTGATGGGGGCCCAAGGGCTCGGTGCCATCGCCCGGTTTCTCATCGGGAGTGTGTCGACGCGAGTGGTGCAGCACGCGAAAGGTTCCGTGCTTGTGGTTCGATGAGCAATTGCCATCAGGGAGTCTCGGGCGACCATTCTTGTAGCCGAGACCGGGAGGAGGTTGCTCGGCGATAAAGGTTCCAGCGGTGTCTTTTTCCGTTCTCTCCATTGACACGAAGCCATCTGTCCCTGCTCAGGCTCTCGCCTCTGTGCCGGTTCATTCTCCTGTTCACTCGTTCCTATTCTCCTCGTAGTCGGAGAAAAGCGGTTGTGGCAGGAGCGGCGTTGAGCATGTCCGTACTCAGGTCGGTCAATGGCGCGAGATGTGTTTCCGTAAGTCGTGCATCACCCTATCGAGATCCTGATCAATGCCGAGTTTCAGGTGAGAGCGCCGGCTCATCCAGCGGTGCCGACCTATCCGGGCGGTGTCGGGGTTTGACAATTGCCGATAAGGTCGTAATGATAGGCGCTATTCCATGAGCGACTGCTCGATCGACGTATACGAGAGGTGATCTATGCGCTTATCGCTTCGATTTCTACTGCCGTTGGCCCTCGTGTTAGCCGTCTTGGCCTATGCCGTCATTCCCCTTGTCGATACCTTGACGTTGAAATGGTTTGTGCGGGATCTCGAGATGCGGTCGGAACTCATCGGCCGCACGGTCGAAGCGCCCCTTGTGGATCTCCTGGCGGCGGAATCCAAGACGAAATTACACAATTATTTTAATCGAATCATTCAGGATGAGCGGCTCTTCGCCGTTGGGTTTTGCAGCCGTGAGGGCAGGCTGGTCTACAAAACGTTGACCTACCCTGATTCGATTTCATGTGACGGAGCCAACACCGTCCTAGCCGGCAAGACCGCTCTGCTGCCATTCACCCAAGGGACGGTCCATGTCTCTGCGATCGGCATAGAGGGAAATGGCCGCGCATGGGGGCGCCTCATGCTGGTCCAAGACATGAGCTGGGCTGAGCGTCGAAGCAGCGACACGAAGTGGTACCTCTTTTATCTATTTGCCATCATCGGCGTGGTGATCTCCCTTGTGACGGTGTTGGTTGCGCACCTGAGCTGGCGTGGATGGGTCACAGGCGTGCGAGCGTTGCTCCACGGCAAGGGACTGGCTACCCTGATCGGCGATCAGGGGCACGGCGCCGACCTCCTGCCGGTCGCCCAGGATCTTCGTTCCCTGATTCATGATCTCGAAGCGGATAAACGCCTGAGAGATGAACATCAAATGAGCTGGACCCCGGCGACATTGAAAGCCATTCTCCATGACCATCTTGCCGGGGACGAAGTGCTCATCGTGTCCAATCGCGAGCCCTACGTCCACAATTGGAATGGGCAAGATATCGAGGTCCAAGTGCCGGCCAGCGGGGTTGTCACCGCCCTTGAACCGATTATGCGTGCCTGTTCGGGCGTGTGGATCGCGCATGGCAGCGGTACGGCAGATCGAGAGGTCGTCGATGCGCGCGGCCATGTCCACGTCCCGCCCGACAATCCCGCCTACGAGATCAGGCGGATTTGGATGTCACCGGAGGAAGAAGACGGGTACTACAACGGTTTTGCCAACGAAGGGCTCTGGCCGCTTTGCCATCTGGCCCACGTGCGCCCTGTGTTCCGAACCTCGGATTGGCAACGGTACCGGGAGATCAATGAGCGATTTGCATTGGCTATTATTGAGGAAGCCAAAACCGACAACCCCGTCGTGCTCGTGCAGGATTTCCATCTTGCGCTGGTGCCAAAAATGGTGCGAGATCTTTTACCGAATGCCACGATCATTATGTTTTGGCACATTCCGTGGCCTAATCCCGAGCGCTACGCGATTTGTCCGTGGCATCGAGAAATTCTCGAAGGGCTCTTGGGAAGCAGCATTCTCGGGTTTCACACGCGCTTCAATCGCACCAACTTCATCGAAACGGTGGATCGCGCACTGGAAACGAAGATCGATTGGGACAGCTCCACGATTTCATACGGCGGCAAGTTAACCGCGGTGAACCATTACCCGATTTCGATTGAATGGCCTAGTCGAGTGCTCAAGGAACAGCCGCCTGTGCCGACGTGTCGGACACATATTCGTTCGAGTAACGGACTTCCGCACACACAGCGCGTCGGCCTCGGCGTCGAACGAATGGATTATACGAAGGGTATTCTCGAGCGGTTCCTTGCTGTCGAACGGCTTCTGGAGCTGCAGCCGGAATGGATCGGCACATTCTCCTTCATCCAAATCGCCGCCCCCAGCCGCTCCAAGATCGAACAATATCAGCAGCTCACGCAACAGGTCATTGCGTCGGCCGAACGCATCAATCAACGATTTGGGCGCGAGGGATATCAGCCGATTTCTCTCAGGATTGAACACCACAATCCCCAAGAGATCGCGACGCATTATCGAGGGGTCGACTTCTGCATCGTCAGCAGTCTCCATGACGGCATGAATCTCGTGGCGAAAGAATTCGTCGCCGCGCGGGACGACGAGCAAGGTGTGTTGATCCTCAGTCAATTCACCGGCGCGGCGGCGGAATTACCCGAGGCGCTGATGATCAATCCGTACAACATCGATCAGTGTGCGGCCGCTTTGCATGTGGCCCTGACGATGTCCCCAAGCGAACAACGGGCTCGCATGCGTAGTATGCGCGACATTGTGCAGGAGTTTAACGTCTACCGCTGGGCTGGGCGTATGCTGATGGATGCAGCCCGGATGCGGCAACGAGCTCGTATCGCCCGCCAAACGGGGGCGCGAGACGCGCGCACGACCACAGGCGGTCAGGCATGACCTATGTGTTTTCTGAGGAGGGGCGCCTGGCACTGTGCGCGTTGACTGAGAAGCCCGTTCTCTACGCCTTCGATTTCGACGGGACGCTCGCGCCGATCTCGCCGGATCGAGACTCCGTCAAGATTTCCTCTTCCATGCATGAACCGCTACAGGAGCTTGGAACACGCGCGCCCTGCGCGGTGATTTCCGGTCGAGCGCTTGCCGATCTTGCGCCGCGGGTCGATCGAGCGGTTCCTTATTTGATCGGGAATCACGGGCTGGAAAGCCCCTGCGCGACTCCCGCGGCCTTGATCTTGGCTGAACATGTCTGTGCGGAATGGATGAAGCGAGTGAGCACGGACTTTGCTCAACCGCTCAAGCTCTATGGGATTGAGATTGAAAATAAACGCTATACCCTCACCTTCCATTATCGAGGGGCCGATGATCCGGTCAAGGCTCGTGGGGCCCTGGTCGTCCTTCTCGGTCAGCTCACGCCGACTCCGCGTCTCATATTTGGGAAAGCCTCGGTGAATGTGTTGTACCCGGGGCAAGAAGGAAAAGGGCAAGCCGCCTTGGCTCTCATGAAGCATGTGCGGCAGACGCATCTGTTTTTCATCGGCGATGATGACACAGACGAGGATGTGTTCGAGCTGTCAGAAGGGCTTGCCATGGGGGTGCGAGTGGGCCGGCATGAAAAGTCGCGGGCGGGGTATTACATCAAGCACCAGGGAGAAGTCGAAGAGATCCTCCGCTTCCTGGCACATCGTCTTGTTCGAACCACGGAATCGCACGTTTCCTAAACCCGCGGGTCGTACGTTCAACTCGTGTCAGGGTCATATCTTCACCAAGTTCGTTGCAGACATACAGGCCTGTGCAGGCCTAGCGAATACAGGAATACACGGTTCAGCGCCGTAGACGCATGTCGGTCGAAGCGTCCCTAACGCCGACCACGCCCCACAGTTTAAGACCTTTTGTAGCCTACCGACCGAAAAAGAAGAGTGGCTCCATGCTGCAGACGAACGGTCCGTTATCAGCTACCCTGCCGCGCGACCTCACGTCCGGCTTGGTCGTGTTCCTGGTGGCGCTACCCTTGTGTCTGGGGGTGGCGCTGGCGTCCGGTGCGCCGTTGTTCTCGGGAGTGCTAGCCGGGATCGTCGGTGGCATTCTGGTAGGACTGCTCAGCGGGTCGCAGACCAGCGTCAGCGGTCCGGCCGCCGGGTTAGCAGCGGTCGTCGCCGCTCAGATCCTGTCACTCGGATCATTCCCGGCGTTCCTCCTGGCGGTGGTCCTCGCGGGGCTGATCCAGATCGGCCTGGGATTCGCCCGGGCCGGGTTCCTCGCCGCCTTCTTCCCGACCAGCGTGATCAAGGGGTTGCTGGCCGCCATCGGGGTGATTCTAATTCTGAAGCAAATTCCTCACGTCTTGGGCCACGACCCCGACCCGGAAGGGGACCTGGCCTTCCAGCAGCTGGATGACGAGACCACGTTCTCAGAACTCGCGAGAACGATCGGCGACATACACCCCGGCGCCGCCGCGATCGGCCTCTTGTCGATTGTGGTGCTGTTCGTGTGGGGCAAGTGGAAGCCGTTGAAGAACTCCCCTGTTCCCGCGCCTCTGATTGTGGTGCTGCTGGGCGTCGGAGTCAGCCTGTTGTTTCGGCAATTCGGCGGAGCGTGGGTCATCGGGCCGAGTCATCTCGTGCAGGTGCCGGTAGCGGACAGTCTGGCGGGGTTCTTAGGGTTTCTGCAATTACCCGACTTCTCGCAGTGGGCGAACCCGGCAGTCTACATCGCCGCCGCGACGCTTGCCGTGGTGGCCTCGCTGGAAACGCTGTTGAACCTGGAGGCGGTCGATAAGCTCGACCCTCAGCAGCGGACCTCGCCCCCGAGCCGGGAACTACTGGCTCAAGGGATCGGGAACGTGACCGCCGGGCTGATCGGCGGCCTGCCGATCACCTCGGTGATCATTCGCAGTTCCGTGAATATCAACGCCGGAGGGAAGACGAAACTCGCGGCGGTCATCCATGGCGGGTTCTTGCTGGTCAGCGTCGCGTTTCTGCCGATGTGGCTGAATGCGATCCCGCTATCCTGTCTGGCGGCGATCCTACTGGTGACGGGGGTCAAACTGGCCAGCCCCGCGTTAGTGAAGCGCATGTGGGACGAGGGGCGGTATCAGTTCATCCCCTTCGCGGCGACGGTCGTGGCCATCGTCCTAACCGATCTGCTGATCGGGGTTCTGATCGGGCTGGCCATCGGCATTGGTTTCATCCTGAACAGCAACATGCGCCGCCCGATTCGCCGTTTTGTGGAGAAACACCTGGGGGGCGACGTGTTGCACATCGAACTGGCCAACCAGGTGAGCTTCCTGAATCGCGCCGCTCTGTCCAACGTGTTAGACGAAGTTCCCCGCGGTGGAGACGTATTGCTCGACGCGCAGAACACGGACTACATCGACCCGGACGTGCTCGGTCTGATTCGAGACTTCAAGCAGCAAACGGGACCAGCGCGAGGTGTGGAGGTGAGTTTACTCGGGTTTCGGAGCACGTATGAGCTCGACGACCAGACCCAATACGTGGACTACTCTACCCGCGAACTCCAGGCAGCAGTCACTCCCAAACAGGTATTACAAATTCTGAAGGACGGCCACGAGCGATTCCGCACTGGTCGGCGTCTGACCCGCGACCTCGGCCGCCAAGTCCTCGCTACGGCTGGCGGGCAGCACCCATTGGCCGTCGTGCTCAGTTGCATCGATTCTCGCACACCCGCCGAGCTGATCTTCGACCTGGGCCTGGGCGATATCTTCAGCGTCCGCATCGCCGGCAACGTCACGAGCCGGAAGGTGCTGGCCAGCGCGGAGTACGGCTGTGTGGTGGCCGGGGCGAAGCTGATTCTCGTCATAGGACACACCCGATGTGGTGCTGTGACCGCGGCCGTCAATCTCATCGGCGATGTCCGGACGCCTGCCGAAGCCACCGGCTGCCAGCACCTCGACCACATCGTCAGTGACATTCAGCAATCGACCGACCCGGTCGCCTGCCGGGGTGCCAAGGAACTACCGGCGGCCGAGAAGCAATCGTTCGTCGATGCCGTGGCCCGTCGCAACGTGTTGCGGGTTGTTCAACGGATGCGCAACCAGAGCCAGACGCTTGACGGCCTGGTTCGGGAGGAGGGGATCGCGATCGTCGGGGCGATGTACGATGTCGTGACGGGCGACATCGAGTTTCTGGTAGAGGATGGAATGTATCACGCGATACCTCCGAAATCGGTTTGACCGTCTAAGCGAGGAAGATAGAGGGGCAAGGTGGCGAGACCACGGCGGCCCTGTATTGTGCGCAACGGACGAGCACATTCTTATCGTGCGCGTTCCGCGAGCAGGAGGACGACCAAGCTACCCTTCCCATCTTTCCCAGGCCGCGTGTTGCGCGAGCACAGAAGATCATCAGGCTTCATCCCTTCCTCTGTTCTGTGAGCGAGGAGGACACCTGGCTACTCCCTACCGACTGGCGGCCTTTTTCAACAGACTGTCAGTTTTCTCGTATGGTCGAGTGATCCCCTGAGATCAACGACATCTACTCTCAGAAGCCCAGCGGGTGCGATCGGATCCCTTCGGGAGTTGAATCGATTCGAATAACGCTGGGACACTCGTGAGAAACTATGATATGAGATCCGCAGGAAAGTCAGGGAATGCCGAATAGGCAGAATCGCGTCATTGTGAAAAGGACTGGATGTTGAGTTTCACGGATCACTGGACAGGCTATATCGCTTTAGCGGTGTTTCTGGCCGCGTATGTGTTGGTGATCGTCGAAGAAAATATCGATCTGCGGAAGTCAAAACCCGTCATGGTTGCGGCAGGTGTGATCTGGATTCTGACGGCGATCGCCTATGCCTCTCAGCATCAATCCCATGCCGTCGCTGAACTTCTGCGCCATAACTTGCTGGAATATGCCGAATTGCTGCTGTTTCTTCTCTCTGCGATGACCTTCATCAATACCATGGTGGAGCGCAACATCTTTACGGCGTTGCAGACCAGCCTCGTGTCATTCCGTTTGTCTTTGCGCGCAGTGTTCTGGCTGACCGGCCTGTTGGCGTTTTTCATATCTCCTGTCGCGGATAATCTGACGACGGCGCTGGTGATGGGCGCCGTGGTGATGGCCATGGGGGCGGGCAACAGACGATTCATCAGCGCGGCCTGCATCAACGTGGTGATTGCGGCCAATGCGGGCGGCGCGTTTAGCCCTTTCGGCGATATCACGACCCTCATGGTCTGGCAAAAAGGTGTGGTGCATTTCGGCGATTTTTTTTCGCTGTTCCTTCCCTCTCTCACGAACTGGCTCGTTCCGGCCGCACTGATCTCCATCACGATTCCGAACGAGAAGCCGTCAGCCAGAACGGAGCACGTGCGGGTCAAGCATGGCGGCTATCTCATCGTGATGCTGTTCCTCGTCACCATAGCCGGAACGGTACTCATGCATCATTATCTCGAGATGCCTCCGTTTCTCGGCATGATGACGGGGTTGGGCGTGCTGAAATCGTACGGATATTTTCTTCGGCGCAAGGAGTTGGCAACCTGGACAGAGACTTCCGCGCTTGATGGCGAGAATGACGTGAGCCGGCGCGAATTGTTCAAGCTTGCCGTCAAGCCGTTCGATGTCTTCATTAGCATGAAGCGTGTGGAATGGGACACGCTCATGTTCTTTTACGGCATTATGCTCTGCGTCGGAGGGCTTGGCGCGCTGGGATATCTGGGTACACTCTCTCACGCTCTTTACGGGGGGTTGGGAGACACGACGGCGAACATCCTCGTCGGGATTCTTTCGGCGGTCATCGACAACATCCCTGTCATGTTTGCGGTGTTGAGCATGGACCTGGATATGAGCGTGGGCCAATGGTTGTTGGTGACATTGACAGCCGGTGTCGGCGGGTCGCTGTTGTCGATTGGGTCGGCTGCGGGCGTGGCCCTTATGGGACAGGCCCGGGGGATCTATACCTTCTCGTCCCACCTGAAATGGATATGGGCGATTGCCTTGGGCTATGCCGCAAGTATCGCTGTTCATCTTGTGATGAACAGCGCGCTCTTCAGTCGATAGCCCCAAGAAGGTTGGGTAGGAGCAGGCTGGTCAAAACAATCGACCTACACCTGACGGGCCACTGCGGTAAACCGGAACGCATACCCTGTGGATTTGGTGACGAACCGTTATGGATCAAGTGCAACACGGTTTATCTTGTAACCCACGCTGCGAGCACGGTACTATAGCGAGGTGACCTCGCTGCATCTCAACTGCCAGGGGAGCTGCGTACACATTTCAAGAACGTATTGACAACCTCGTCATCCTCGTATTTACTTAAAGGCGCTGTGATCACGATCCGTTCATTGTGCTCAATTTTCGTCTTTGTACTGCTTCTCTGCACCGTCTTCCCTGCCGCGCAGGTCGGGTGGCCAGGCAATTTCCTGTGCGATTCGACCGGCGATACCGGGAGTGGGCATGCCTGTGATTTCAATGACGGTTGGGAGGCAGCCGATCTCGAGGACGATTCGCCGCAAGACACGCTGGAAGACTGCGTTGCGTATCGGGCGAATATGTCAGACTGCCAATCAAGCCGTTCGCATGCCTCGGTAGACGAGATTTCTCAGTCCACTCTGCTCATCTCCCAATTGCTACATCCTCCGACTGCACGCAGTTAGTTCTGTTCGCTTTCGATCTCGACCGGACAACCTCATCGTGATTCCGAAGGAGGCAGCACATGCTGGCTCGGTTTCTGACTTTTATCGTACTCATCACTGTGTTAGCGGCGGGGACAAGTGGGATGCCGGCGCCGATTTTCGCCCAGACGAAAGAGCAATCATCCACGTTCACGCTCGATCGCATCATCGACTTGGCGCTGGAACGGAACCCGGCGATCCTGGGTGCAAAAAGCGTGATTGAACAGAATGAGGGCATGAGGACCCAAGCCGGCGCCTATCCCAACCCTACGATCGGAGGTCAGACGGGGAGCGGCACGCTTCGAGATCCCAGCGTCGGGCCACGAGTGACCGAGTACGGCATGACGTTGCATCAGACAGTGGAATGGCCTGGCATGCGTGCGGCCCGTCAGGATGCGGCAGAGGCCGGTCTAGCCGGCGCGACGGTGGGCCTCGATGAAGCCAAGCTCAACCTCATTTCGGACGTAAAGGGGATGTTTTACGAACTGCTGCTGGCGGAACGAACGGTAGAGCTTCTTCAGCAGAATTTGGAGATCGTTCAGGAAGTGGCGCGCATTGTCAGAGCCCGCGTCCGATCCGGCGAAGGCCCTCAATTCGAATCGGTGAAGGCGGATGTGGAGGTGCTCAAAGCCAAGCAAGAGATGACAAAAGCCAAAAATGTGGTGCGTGTGAAACTTGTCGGATTGAACACATTGACGGCGGGGGCTTTGGGAATTCGGTACCAGGTCCAAGGGGATTTCCGATCGCTCCGGGATCGTTTGGATCCAGAGCAGATGGCGTCGAGGGATCTGTCGCAACATCCCATTCTCCAACGACAGGGAAAACTGGTGGAGCAGGCTGAATTCACCGTCACCAGGGAGCGGCAGTCCCGTGTGCCGAACGTGACCCTGTTTGGTGGGTACGCCAGAGAAACCGGCCGTGAGGGGATGGTGGGGGGCGTGAGTGTGCCGACGCCCCTGTGGTATCGGCAGCAGGGGCACATTGCGACGGCGCTTGGCACCCAACGAAAAGAAGAGGCCGAGCTGCTTCGCGCCCGGAACGACCTCATGCGCGCCATCAATCAACATGCTCGGGAGGCAGAAACGGCGCAAGATCAGATCCTCGTCTATGAGGAAGGGCTCTTAAAGCAAGCGCAAGAGGCGCTGCGCATCGCCCAATTGAGCTTCCGCCAGGGCGCGTCCAGCCTCCTGGATGTCCTCGACGCCCAACGGGTCCAACGCCAGATCACCGTGGATTACAATCAGGCGCGGTTTGAACTTTCCCTGGCCCTCACGCGGTTTGAGCGTGCTGTGGGCGGCCCACTCTAATTGGACAAAGGATTGATGAGAAGCATGGTCATTTCTACTGAATGCTGGACACATGGATGCGAGCACCATGCGCGCCCACGAACTGGTCTGAGCGCGACCATTCAGCTGTGCGTCGGCGTGATGCTGTTGGCCTTCTCCACGGCCTGTGACCGTGCGCCGGCCCCGGCGCAGGAGAGCGGACCAAAACATGTGTCGAACGAAGCACGTCTTGTTCGGTTTCCGCTGGATGAAGTCACCCGATCCGGTGTGACGGTAGAGCCGGTCGGGCGAGCGGCGTTCCGCACCTACCGTACCTTTCCCGGCGTCGTAAGGCCGAACGAAAATGCGTTGGCGAATATTACGACTCTGGTGCGTGGGCGAGTGGCCGAAGTGCATGCCGACTTGGGGCAGATGGTCAAACCCAATCAGCTATTAGCGGTGCTTCATAGCGGTGATCTCGGGCTCGCCCAGTCTGCCTATCTCAAAGCCAGAGCGCGGCGACATGTGGCGGAGCAGGCCTATCAGCGGGCGCAGTTTCTTTTCCAAGAGAAAGTCATCGGGCAGGCGGAGGCGCAACGCCGAGAAGGAGAGATGATCAGTATCCGCGCCGAGGCGCAGGAGGCGCTCGAAGGGCTTAGGCTGTTAGGCATGGATGACAAGCAGATCAAATCTCTGGAACGGACCCAAACGATCCGCTCGCAGGTTCCCATTGTGGCGCCCTTTGCCGGACGGGTGATCGCGCGTGACCTCACCAAAGGCGAGTTGGTTGAAACCACCAATAAACTGTTCGCGGTGGCCGATCTCTCGACGGTCTGGGTGGTGGCCAATGTATCGGAAAAAGATGTGTCCTATGTGCAGCACGCGACCACCGTTCCGAATCAGCCGGTCGAAGTCCATGTGACGGCATATCCCGACGAAGTGTTCCAGGGGACCGTCGTGTATGTCGGCGACGTCCTCGATACGGCGACGAGGACTATGCAGGTGCGCCTCACCTTGACGAATCCCACCGGTCGCCTGAAGCCTGAAATGTTCGCAACGATTCGCGTCTCGTCAGAACCGGCAGCGGATGTCCTGGTCGTTCCCGAAGCCGCGATTCAGCACGATCGGGATCGCAGCTTTGTGTTTGTCCAACAGGAGCCCGGCGTCTTTGAAGCCAGGACGGTCAGATTGGGCGAGAAGAATGGGACCTTCGCCGAGGTTCTCGAGGGCCTTCGGGAAGGGGAAGTGGTCGTCAAGGAAGGCGCCTTTACCTTGAAATCTGAATTGTTAAAGCCCAAAGACTGAGCATGATCGATAAACTTCTTGAGTTGTCTCTGCGTCGCCCTCTTCTCATTCTGACGTTCTCCGGCCTTCTCGCCCTTCTGGGGTTTTATTCCTTCCGCACGATTCCGATCGACGCGTTCCCCGATGTGACGAGCGTGCTCGTGCAAGTCGTCACAAAAGCGCCAGGGTTGTCCCCAGAAGAAGTCGAGCGGCTGGTGACCTTTCCTATCGAGCAACAGGTCACCGGGGTTCCACATATGACGGAACTACGCTCGCTCACGAAAGTGGGATTGTCGCTGATTACGGTGGTCTTCGACGATCAGATGGATATCAACCTCGCCCGCCAAGTCGTGCTCGAACGGTTGATCGAAGTGCAGGAAAATCTGCCGCCAGGGTCTGAGCCGATGATGACACCGAACAGCACCGGGCTGGGAGAGGTCTATCAGTACTATCTGGAAGGCCCTTCGCATGCCGGGCTGGACAAGGCCGCAGTCGAACGCGAATTGATCGAACAGCGAACGGTGCAGGACTGGGTCATCCGACCGTTGCTCAAGGGTGTCCCTGGCGTGATCGACATCAACTCGCAAGGGGGGTATGTCAAACAGTACCAGGTACTTGTCGAACCTGAACTCTTGCGGAAATACGCTCTTTCGCTGGACGAAGTGTTTGCCTCCGTGGCGAACAACAACGCGAACGCCGCAGGCAACATACTTGAGACCTATGCTGAAAAATACATTGTCCGCGGCGCGGGACTGATTAAGAAGCTGAGTGACATCGAAGACATCGTCGTCAAGGAAGCGGGCGGCACTCCCGTGCACATCCGCGACGTTGCTCAGGTACAGATCGGCCATGCCATTCGCCATGGCGCCGTCGTCCTGAATGGTGAGCGTGAGGTGGTGGCCGGAATTGCCCTCATGCTGCGAGGGGGAAATGCTCGCGATGTCGTGGAAGGCATCAAGGTCAAGATCGCCGAGATACAGGACAAGGGGCTGCTGCCGACAGGATGGCGAATCGTTCCCTTTTACGATCGTATCGAATTGATCTCCGCTGCGTTGAAGACCGTCTATAAGGCGCTGGGCGAGGGCATTCTTCTGGTGGTGGTCGTGCTATTCATGTTTCTGGGCGACACCAGGAGCGCATTAATCGTGGCGGCAACGCTCACGGTCACACCGCTCGTGACATTCTTGGTGATGGATCGATTCGATCTCACGGCTAATCTGATGTCCTTAGGCGGTCTAGCCATTGCCATCGGCATGATGGTCGACGCCTCCGTCGTGGTGGTGGAAAACATCCACCGGCATCTCTCGGATCCCCGTCATCAGGGTCTGCCTAAACAGGCCCTGATTCTCAATGCCGCTCGGGAAGTCGCTCGCCCTGTGGTCTTCGGTATCATCATCATCATCATCGTCTTTATGCCCATCCTCTCTTTCCAGGGCATGGAAGGCAAAATGTTCAAGCCGATGGCCTATACCATCATGATCGCCCTGATGGTGTCGCTCATTCTATCCATTACCCTGTCGCCGGTCTTGTGTTTGCTGAGTTTGCGGGCAGGGCATGGTGAGACCGATCCGTTGGTGCTTCGATGGGCCAAACGCACCTATCTTCCTGTGCTGCGCTGGGCGTTAGGGCATCGGGCGGTGGTGCTGACCACTACCGGACTTATGCTGGCAGGCAGCATCGCGCTCTTCCCGTTTTTGGGATCGGAGTTTGTTCCTATTCTGAATGAAGGCACGATGGCCCCACTCACGATTCGCTTGCCGAGTATTTCCTTGGAGCAATCGATCAAGATCGAGCGTGAAGTGCAGAAGGCGGTGATGGAGTTTCCGGAAGTGCAGATGATGGTGTCTAAGATCGGACGCACGGAATTGGCGAACGATCCGCAAGAACCGAACGAAAGCGATTCCGTCGCCATGTTGCATCCGATTGATACATGGACGACGGCTTCCACCATGGCAGAGTTGAAAGAGAAGGTTCGCGAGCGGCTGGCGAAGGTGCCCGGCGCCAACTTTCTGATCAGCCAGCCGATCCAGCAACGGGTGGACGAACTCATCTCGGGGGTGCGCGCTGAGGTCACGGTCAAACTGTTCGGGCCAGACTTGGATGAGCTGCGTAAGACGGGGGATGCGATTGCCGGCATCCTTGGCACGATTCGGGGCGTTGAAGATCTCAAAGTCGAGCAACTTTTCGGCCAACCCTACATCACGATCGATATCGATCGTGGCAGGATCGCCCGACACGGCATCAATGTCTCGGATGTGCGAGAGGTGATCGCCACTGCGATCGGAGGAGAAGCTGCAACCCGGGTGTACGAAGAGCATCGACGGTTCAATTTGGTTGTGCGATTTCCGGAACAATATCGGAACAGTATCGAGACCATCGGGAACATTCAACTGAAGGCCAGTGGTGGGGCCTACATTCCACTCAGCGATCTCGGCACTATCAGGATGCACGAGGGGCCGGGGCGCATCAACCGCGATCAACTTCAGCGGTATCTGCCGGTCAGCTTCAATACACATGGACGTGACATTGGAGGTATTGTGGCTGAGGCCCAGGAGCGAATGGCCCGGGAGATCAGGCTTCCGGAGGGGTACACGGTTGTTTGGGGCGGATCGTTCGAAAATATGCAGCGGGCGATGGCCCGCATCAAAATTATCGTGCCGATCACGATTGCGGTGATATTTTTGCTCCTGTTTTCGTCCTTTTCCTCGCTCAAGCAGGCGGCACTGATCATTTGCAATCTCCCATTTGCGCTCATCGGCGGAATTGTCGCCTTATGGGTGACGGGAGAATATGTGAGCGTGCCGGCCTCGGTTGGATTCATCAATCTGTTCGGCGTCGCCGTGTTGAACGGCATCGTGTTGGTGTCGTATATGAATTCGCTTCGTCTGCAGGAGGGAATGGACGTTCGGCAGGCGGTACTATCCGGCTGCGTGATGCGTCTCCGGCCCGTCTTGATGACGGCGCTGGTCGCGTTACTGGGATTGGTGCCGCTCGCACTTTCCCAAGGGATCGGGTCTGAAGTGCAGCGGCCTCTGGCCGTCGTGGTGATCGGCGGGCTCGTCAGTTCGACGTTCCTCACGCTTGTCGTCCTGCCGGTGCTCTACCAATGGATCGAAGAGCGAGCCGCCGTTCCACGCCCTTCAGTGAGCGCCACAGGCGGTCATTGATCAAACAGCTAGACCAGTAGAAACGGTTCAATCGCCACACGTATAAGATGCGACATGGCCGTGTGGGGCGAACGATTGCTGAGAGGTAAATCGCTGCGGTGCGTAAGGTGTAATGCAGTATGACGATTTTGGGACTCCGGTTTGCGGAGATAGCCAGAGCTGTGCAAACCGGAGGATGTACTCTGAGCGGTACGATGGGCCAGAGATAACAGTCCAAGGAACGCGTCGTACCACGAGAATGCGGGTGATCGGTTTCATCGATGTGTTGAGCAATCAAGCTTTTTCTCTTTGTTGTTGAGTCTGCTGTACGAACGGTCGTCCACAGTGAACTCCGACCGCTCCTGTCAGGAGATTGCGTCAGATCTTCAGGTAGGGGCAACGGAGGTTATCATTGAGAATAGATGAAGAAGCTGTTCAGGCAGTTTTCGTTTCCGATCGGCACCCCAAGCCATGGCACCCCCGAAATGCCGGACTTTACCCTTGTGACGGCAGGGGGAGCGCACCTGCTCATGTCTAGAGCGCAACGCCGGATAATCCAGGCCTGCTCGTGGCTTGCATAGTCGGTGAGGGTGAATGAAGCTCCCCGCAGCAAGCTGCGGGGTATCTTGCGAAATTCTCA
>JBDTSF010000098.1:0-23544 GCA_039931295.1 Nitrospirota bacterium
CTGCTTTGGCCAGTTGCTCACTCAGGTGAAGCGCATGGTTCGCTTCGGGAGCAGGCTCTGGAGGAAAGGCTGAGACGAGTAGCACTTTCATACTTCTCTCCTGGCTGTAACCTTCTCTTCTTCCGATTGTCTCCATCGCCTCACGCGGATTAATAAGTCCAACTGATACTCCCGACTGACCGTCCTATACACAAAATGAACGCGGCAGAACGCGCTATTCACCAATGCTTGGTTGGCCGCATTCTAAGATTCATCATTACGAGTCAACCGGCTGCTGGGACCACCGCGAAGAATTTGCGCCAAAAATTCCTGTCAGGATGTCTCGGACGTTGCAGGTGACGGGAACACTTACACTTTGCCCTTGAGAATAAAAGCGTCAAGTGACATAGCTCGGCTCAGACATGCAAGAATTCACGCATCTAATACTGGGGTACAGGACACAAGTGTGCCAGGTCTGTACCGAGCAAGCAATTATCCGATTCGGAATCGCACACCATACGGGGGTAAGGTTAGTCCGATGTTTTCAGAGCCCATCGGGCGTCCAGGGATACTATACCTGTTGTGTAAACTCCTGAAACTTTATCGCCTTCGACGCGCAATGGATACATCTGGCAGTGGAAGTCGTACATGTAGGCCCAATCCGTTGGGTAGAGTGCAACGTTGATAAAGTAAGAACCGGCAAGGAGTGGCAAAGCCAATATTTCGCATCGAATCGTCTGATGGGTTGAAGCCGAGCCGAAGATCGCCTGTATTGAAGGGATGCCGGCTTCGAAACATTTCACCAGCGCGTCGCTGAAAATGCCAAGAGTACAAGCCGCGTCCCTCAGGGGGGGAGTGATCTGGATTTCTATCTCGATGACCAAGCTCTCACCACTCCGCACGCTGTCTGTCATCCTCCCATCGCCATCGTAGATATGGACGGCAGATATTGTCGCTTCCTGTGTCCCTTGACGACTACCTTGGGTCATTACAAGAGGGGTAGGGTCTGCTCCGCCAGAGAGCTGTGCGATACGTTTATCTGTACGCAGTCGCATGAGGTCGTGGTAACAAGACAGGGCGCTCTTGGGGTCGCCTTGCATCACCACTTGTCCATCCTCCAGAACCAGTACTTCATCACAAAGAGACTGTATCTGCTGCGCATCATGAGAGGTCACGATCAACGTCTTTCCCGCATAGCGGAAGTTTGCGATCCGGTCCAGACATTTTTTTTGGAAACGTTCATCGCCGACAGCCAGCACTTCGTCTAAAATTAGGACTGCCGGGTCAAACTCTGTAGCTGCAGCGAAAGCGAGTCGCAAGTGCATACCGCTTGAATATGTCCTCACCGGTTGATCGATAAACTCTTCCATCTCGGCGAAAGAAATAATGCCTTGTTCACGCGCCTTGATCTCACGATTGGTCAGGCCATTGAGGATTCCCACCGTTGTTATATTCTGCCGGCCGGTTAAGTCTCCGTGAAATCCACTCGTAAGATCAAGGATACCGCTCACCTGTCCGCTGTGGACAATACGCCCAGAGGTGGGGCGTCCAAGACCGCACAGTAACCGTAACAATGTGCTCTTGCCGGCGCCATTGTGGCCTATGATGCCAAAAACCTGCCCTCGTTCCACCGAGAAGTTGACATCCCGCAAAGCCCAGAAGCTGCCTGCTGTTTTATGCCGTCTGGTAAGCCATTGGTGCACAGAATCCCTGAGCGTCATGGAACGGTTACGTTTTCGGAATCGTTTGGAGACCTTTTCTATCAAGACTGCTGCGGGCATACGGCACTCCTAGGGAAGGTCTGATTAATTGCCGATCTCAATGAATCAGTGTGCAAAACACAGGGAATCTGACTGGCTTCGGATTGGAAATATGAATTAATCAGACCTTCCCTAGATCTCGTCCACAATATCGGGCAACCAGTGCTTATAAATGAGATAACCGGATCCGCACACGATGATGCTGATACCTCCGGTTAGCATGAGCGATCCCCATTCCGGACTTGTTCCTTCAAAAAGCACGGCACGATAGCCGTTAATCAGCGGAATCATCGGGTTCAACACCAGAAACGTGCGAAACTGGCTTTCGATAAAAGGTCTGTAGAAGATTGGGGTAAGAAAAAACCCGAGCGAGAGTACGAGGCCGACAAGTTGAGCAATGTCGCGATAGAACACGTTCAAAGTCGCGATCATAAAACTTAGGCCAACCATCAGAATCCCTTGGATGGACAGCAACAACAGGAATGTCATTGGATTCCAACTTACGACTTGACCATTCCAGCCCATTAATACAAAAAGCAGCGGCAGACCGAGGAAGAAAGTAATTAAGTGTGCGAGGGTATTTACAATAATGAGGGCACCGGGCGGAAAAGCCGGTCGACGTAATAGATCGCGATGGGTAAAGAACAGATGGCCGGCTCCGGAGAGCGAACTGCTGAACCACGTCCACGGCAGCAGGCCGCTATAGATGAACGCAGGGTAATTGGCTATATCGACACGGATGAGACTGCCGAATGTGAAAGTCAGCACGCCGAGCTGAAGCAAGGGAACGAGAATTGACCACAGCACTCCTAGCGCCGATCCGGTATAACGTAAGTAAAAATCCCTTTTTATCAGGTGCCAAATCAGTTCGAGTGTATGTGGCATGCGCGTACTTGGTTGATATTTAGTCTTGCAGGGGTATCAGTTTGGGCTGCCTTGCATTCTAGGATTAAAGCTTGACGCCGTAAAGCGATTTATCATCATGCGCCTCCCCATTGACGCCGTCATCTAAATGGGCGGAAGAGAGACTTGCGGCCCCAAAATCAGTGAAATTCGAGAGAGCGGACAGCCTGCGCGGCTATTATCCAGTCCTATCGATGACTTCACCAAGAGAGGAGGGTGGATATGGACGGTGCGACGCACCCTGTGCATCAGCCCGATTGTGTTTTCCCCCCATCAGCAGCTCAATGCTCCAGCTGTCGCGTGAGTCTCAGTTATCGCTGGGCCGGGACAATTACACATAGGCGATTTGGCGTCATAAGCGCCACGATGCGGGCGACCTCCCACCTAGTGCAAGGTCGCCCGTACTGTTTCTAGCAGGCGGTTGAAAAAGCCCGCCAACTGCGTTCTCGCATCGCTCCCAGAAACCGTGAAACGTGAGAGGTGAAAGGTGAAATGTAGAATTCCCGAGTGCTCTCCCTCCGGAACGTTTCACTTTTTACGTTTCACCTTTCACGGATGACACGTCTTCGCCAAAAATAATAGAGCGGAATTCCAGCCAAAACCGTCGCCGCGCCGTACAAAGACTCCGTAGGCCTTTGAAGGAGACTGTAGATGACCAATGCGAATGCTCCGATGACGAGGGCTGCCGGCAAGAAGGGATAAAGCGGAGCGCGATATTGATGAGGGCTTACGGCGATTGTGGGGCGAAGACGAAAGATCGTAGAGAGGGTCAAAGCCATAAACAGCGAGAGCACGAGGCCGCTATACACGAGGAGCTGCTCGAAGGTCCCGCTCACAATGAGCAACGACGCCCAGAGACCTTGGAACACGATCGCGCGCGCCGGAGCTGAGGTTCGGGGATGGAGCTGAGCAAGCCAGGGACTGATCATACCGTCGCGCGCCATAGCCCAATAGACACGGGGTCCTGCCCAAGTCATGGCGCTTACCGCTCCTGCAATAGTGAGACAAAGAATCGCGGCGACCAACCGCCCACTCTGCGGCCCCCATAAGGCGGCGGCTGTCTTCTCGGCGACCGGTATAATCGGTTCGCCGGCCAGCTCCGTGATCGACAGCGCTGAGAGATACACGACATTCAGCAACAGATAGATCACGGCGACGAAGGCGGTGCCCCCGATCATAATCTTCGGGAGAGTCCGCCTGGGATCAGACACGTCGCCGGCGATGTAACCCGCGACATTCCAGCCGAGATAACAGTAGGTCACAATCACGAGTGCGATGGCGGAGGCCCCGAGCGTCGGCTGCTGTATGGTGGGTCTAGCAAGAAGATTGTCAGCATGCCCTGCCACCGCTGCCAACCCGCCGAGAATCAATCCACCAATCGCGACGACATTTGTGGTCGTTAAGAACAATTGCATACGGCCGCCTGCTCCCACCCCTCGGCAATGCAACAGCGTCGCAGCCCACAACAGCGTCAGCGAAAGCCCCTTTGCCACCCATCCACGTTCGTCTTCGATTGGGACGACACGCAGCGCATAGGACGAAAAACTGATAGCTGAGGCCGCGACTGCCGCGCCAAAGCCAATCGTAAACGATGTCCATCCACTGAGAAAAGCTACCAGCGGTCCATAGGCCTCTCGCAGGTAGACATAATCCCCTCCCGCATGAGGCAGAGCAGCCCCAAGCTCTCCGTAAACCATCGCGCCACCGAGCGCAAACAGCGCGCCGACGAACCACAATAGGAGAATCAGCATTGGATCGCCGACATCACGGGCCATCAATCCCGTGGTGGTAAAAATCCCGCCCCCGATGATATTACTCACGAGCACGCAGGAGGCAGTGAACCAACCAATTTTCTGCGCGGTTGATTTCAGACTGGGCTCGCTGATTGACGAATCGCTCATAGGGCTGGTGGATGGATAGTTCAGAGGCTTTTTTCTTGCGCCCCTTCCCTACCATACTGCGCGATGCCTGGGAAGCAACCCAAGCCCATCGTGCCGCCGCCGACCTGCTCACGTATCGACCGGTTTTACCACAATCGAACTCCAAGCCGCCGCGCCTCCACACAATGTCGCAGAGCTGCATCAAGCAATCGAAGCTAAAGATGCCGCACTCCTGTCGTTCGATGAGGCCTTCGATCGAATGGCAACCGCAACAGCCAAATTCAACCCCGAGAAGATCAAGATGGAAGACGTAGCACCCTCGGGCGGCGCGCGGGACGAGAGCGATTAGCGCGACCCATCAGTAGCGCCTGGATATCCCATCCCTTGTCTTCGAAACCCTCTATTCATCGCTAGACTCACTTACGTGTCTGGACTATACTCCGGCGATTTCCGGGTAATGCCTCAACCTACTCACTGCCATTTCATTGGGTGCCACCATGGGTCGCACACTCGCCAGAAATTTCATCACTTTAGCGTTGCTCATTGTCCCCCTGTCTACTTGGGCCGATTCAAACTTGGATTACCAAAATCGTGGGGATCGGTTTGAAGGCATTAGGTCAAAGCCGGTGTCCGGCTATGACATCGAACTCATTTCCGTTCTCGTCGACTATCAAGAGCCTGCCACCCAACTCCCAGGCCAACTTCGGGTCGCATTCCATCTACAAAGCCAGCCCGCCGTTCATCTCACAGTCCGTGAACAGGACTACCGGCTGTTCTATTGGCTCGACAAGATCAAACCAACAAAGCCGTGGCAGGCGAACTCCCTCAATGAGTTCACATGGCCGACAGGCACGGTGTTGCGTCAACTGGATCAACGGCTCAACATCTATGAATTGGGCGTACTGATTCGCTTGAAAAAAGAGACGCCTGCCATAGACGAAGATGTCGCACCGGCCATCCTCTACCACACCACGCCACCCGAGAAAATCGGCGGCTATCTCTTCACGATGAAGATTAATGGCGATGCGCGACTTTCTTGTAAGATTTTTCGGGATGGAACGGCAGATTCGCTGATGGACCAATCCTTCAGGAGAATACCGGGCGGCCGGCCATTCACCGTGCGATGGGATGCAGCAGGCGCGCAAGAAGCTCGCCATGCTTTGGTCTGTAAGGGATTTTTCCTCGATACCAATAAACCTCTGGACCAGACCATACGGTTTCTTCACAAGCCCACGGCCAGGTAGTGGACGAGGCCCTTCCCCCGGGCATTGCCTATGAGTGACATCTTCATCAGTTATTCCAGTAAAGACCGCCCATGGGTCGACACATTCGCCAAGGTGTTGGAGGGGCATGGCTGGTCGGTCTGGTGGGACCATCATATTCCCACCGGCGGATCGTTTAACGCGGTGATTAGGCAGGAGCTCAGAGTCGCCAGCTGTGCGATTGTCGTGTGGTCCGAACAGTCCGTCGATTCCGAGTGGGTCCAAGCGGAAGCCGATGAAGCCAGGAAGCAAGAGAAGTACCTCCCCATCAGAATCGATGGAAGTGCCATCCCGCTGGGCTTCACTCAACGGACATTCCAATCCCTAGTGGATTGGGAACCAGGCGCCAATCATCCAGGATTTTCTCAGCTCCTCAAAGATATTGAACGACTCGTGAAGAGTCCGCCACGACGAATGGAGATCGGTCTCAAGCCCTGGTCGAAACGAGTTCACCCCCTCTGGTTCGTGGCCCTGCCGACTGCGCTGGCAGCGGCCCTGGTGATTGGCCTCATGCTGTGGTCGATACCAGCACGAGTCCAGGTGGACCTCACCACGGAGCGAATCGAGTTCGTCGTTGAAGCGACTCCCTCGCAAGGAACGCCAGTCTTGGGTCCACTCGATGTCCGCTCAGTCGCTATTGAGAAATTCACGGCCATGACGTTTGAGCCGGAAACCTTGGAAGTGGCCGACCCGTCACAATATCAGGTCGAAACGGACGACTTTCCACCGACAGCCTGGAAGCCGCTCACCGTCATAGGCTCAAAAAAAGCCACGCTGGCCGCCAAGGATTCCACGCGCCATCCACGCGTGACCGTGGAAGGACTCAACAGGAATGAACAGAAAACTTTCCATCTCGATGCCATGGCAGTGGCGCCAGGGGCGCACGTCACGCTGGAAACCAGAGGCGGGAAAAACGGAGGACTCCACGAAGGCCTCACGATGAAGATCGCAGGGCAAGAACATGTGAGCCTGTCGTTTCGCGAGCCGCTGAAGTTGGTCGTGGACCACAGTGAGTTGCGTGGGCTTGGAGACCAGCCGTTTCAGCGATACGACGAGTTGACCTACCGAGTCCACCTACAGGAACGTGCCTCCGGGATTGAGGTTGCGGCCTCGCCCGAGGGTCCAATCCTGTCGCCGACCTTCGCCTCCGGTCAATCGACAATTTCAATTTTCAGCCGCATTCCTGTCACCACGCTCGATTTCACCAGACAGGAACCATCCGGGGAGCGAGTCAGCGCGCTGACCGGTGAGGGGACGATGACCTTTCCAGATTACCCGCATCTTGGCACGGTCCCGATTAAGAAGAACGAAGCCATTGGATTGGAGCAGCTCGATCGATTCACGATTCAAGAGATCAGCCTGACCGCAAAGGCCAGCGGCATGCATCTCGTGGCCGACGGCATGGCCAAGCAGATCCGAACAAAGGATGGCCAGATTCCGGTTCAACACCGCCTGACTGCGTTGGATGCCCTGTGGCACAATGCGCGGCTGGCTGTTGTCTTCACCATTATCACCGCTGTTTTCACAGCAAGCCTTGGAGCCTATCGCCTCTGGAAGGAGTTCAAGCGTTGATGGCACGCATCGCACTTGCGGCATGTTTCATACTGCTGGTCGGACTCGCTGAAGAGGAGTTGGTCGACGCGCAAGATGTCGCGCGTCTGCAATCCGGCGTGGTCAAGATCACCGCCAAGCCATCGAGCGGAACCACGAACGTCGGCACCGGGTTGATCGTGCGTTTGGAGGCCAACGCAGCTTATATCGTCACAGCGGCTCATGTGGTCGCAGGGGATGTCCAGCCAAGCGTGGAGTTTTTCACCAAGCGAAACATGCCTGTGACGTCTGAGGTGCTGGGACTGGAAGGAGGCGACGAGGTCAGAGGCTTAGCCTTGGTTGTGGTGAGAGGAACGGAGAACCTCCCGAAAGGAATCACGGCGCTGTCGTTTGGGCGAGCCGCCCGTCTTACGGCAGGCGAAGACATCGTTGTGATCGGATTTCCTCGTAATGCTGGGCCCTGGGCCGTGATCAAGGGAAATTTCTCCTCGCGGAAGGGGCGAGAGATTTATTTTTCTCCCTCCATCGATTCAGGCCATTCCGGCGGGCCGATCTTTCAAGGTGGGAAAGTTGTCGCCGTAGTCGGCGCTGGAAACCAGACAATTAGCCTAGGCATTACAGTCCGAAGTGTCGAGGACTATCTTGAAGGGTATGGGATCATGGCGCAAGAAAACGCTGAGGTGCCTACAACACCGCCCGAAACAGTAGTAAAAAGAAAGGTTGCCGATATTCTTCTTAAAAAGTATCCCGTGACAGACCCTGAAATAAGACGACCGCCTCCTCGTTTTATATCCTATTGGATTCAAATGATTAATGAGGCCAGGCTTGAACGGATAAAGCCCGATCTTCAAGCTGTGATACAGCGCATGGGAAGACTGCAAGTAGGGGGCCCTCCTATGAAAGAGCTTACCGCCGAAGCGCTGTTCACCATGCGTTGCCTTGAAAGTGAAGGTTATGTACGAATCAAGGGACCTGTTCCTTGGCGTGAAGGTTTGCGGCCAGACGGCGATAATTTAGAATTTGAATTTCTGCCAGAAAAGCTAGATGAATTCCTTGTAGCCCTGTGAGATAGCATGGTTCTACCGGCCTTGCTTATCCAGGCTCAGGACATCGCCCAAATCAAAAAAGGCGTCGTGAAGATCACTGCGCAGGTGGAGGGCAAGAATACAATCGACTCCGGCATCATCGTGAAATTGGAAGAGGACCACGTCTACATTGTGACGGCCTCGCATGTCGTTGAGGGAGACCAGCAACCTAGCGTGATGTTTTTCTCGGCGCCTCACCGGCCCTTCCTCGCCCGTGTGCTGGGGCTGGAAGGAGGGAACCCGGCCGGGCTTGCCGCGCTGTTGATTGAAGGGAAGCTTCCCCCCGATCTTCAGGTCTTGAACCTGGACCAGACGACGTCCATCGGCGGCGGCGAGGCCATCACGTTGATCGGCTTCCCCCAGATGGAAGGATCTCTCTGGACCGTGACGACGGGAACCCTGTCGGGTCGCCGAGGCAGCGCACTTTCGTTTGCCGGCGTGGCTGACGATGGCAACTCTGGTGGGCCAGTGCTCTTTCAAGGAAAGGTGGTGGGCATTGTGACTCAAGTGGGTGCGAAGTTTAACTCCGCCGCGCCCGCCATGCTGGCGCGCTTTGCGTTGGAAGGATGGGGGGGTGCGCCTCTCCGAAGAAGCGAGAACTCCACCGCCCGACGCAGTGAAAAAGGCCTCCAAGCCAATTCCCGCAGCACCAGCGACGCCGCAACTTCAGGTGACTGGAAATTACCAGGGCCGCGGCTTCTTCAGCATCGGTGGCATGGTCGGCTTGCAAGCGACCTATCAGCAACATGGAGAGACCGTCAGTGGCTCCTATGCCAACAACCAGGGCGATTTCGGTGCAGTGCAAGGCCGCGTGCACGATACGGTGTTCGAGGGGCGCACCGCCTCTCAGGCTTTTCAAGGCGTGCTCTGCGATTTTTTCTCTGAGGTGGGAGGGAGAGGAAAAACGATTCAGGGCAATGTGACCTGCAACAATGGCAACTCTGGCTCCTTCGCGTTGGAGCGGCAGGAGTAGTAAGAGGCTCCCGGCATGCTGAGACCGCTTGATCGTACACCCGTCGTAAGAACCGGCTTCGTCGCAGCAGGGTTCTGGGTGTTGTTCACCTTTCTGCTTCCGCATCTCCTCTGGGGGCAAGACATTGACGATCTGAAAAATGGTGTGGTGAAGATCACCGCTCACGCTGAGGGACAGCAGCCCAAGGTCGGAACCGGCTTCATTGTGCGAGTGGATAAAGATGCCGCCTACATCGTGACGGCGGCCCATGTGATCGAGGGGGACCCCAAACCCACCGTGACCTTTTTCCCTCTGACCCAGCAGCCGCTCGCCGCCCAGGTTGTCGGGATTGAAGGGGGAGATCAACATGGGCTCGCAGCCTTGCGCGTGGCTGGGCCCATTCCTGATGGTGTGGTGGCGCTGGCGCTGGATCTCACCACCAAGGTGGCAGGCGGGGAAGCCATCACGTTTATCGGATTTCCGAGTGCGCTTCCTCCATGGACGGTCTCGACGGGGAGCCTCAGTGGATTAAAAGGCCCTACCCTGGCGTTTCAGGCCTTGGTCGAAGAAGGGCATTCGGGCGGTCCTCTGTTGCTCAATGGCGGGGTGATCGGAGTCGTGAGTGATGCGCGGGAACGGCTTGGCTATGCGGTACCGGCCTCGATCCTCTCCGTGGCCCTGACAGGATGGCGCATCGAGCCCCGTCCAAGCGAATCAATGGTGCCGCAGGAAACGATCGGGGCGGACGGCGTCCTCATGGTACTGATCCGGTCTGGACGCATCTCGACCAAGATTGTGGGGGTGTATGGAGGCGGGAGGGCAGAAGAAATCAGAGGGCCTGCACGATTCGTATATCTCGCGGACGACCTGTATGTCGAGAAAACGTTGGTCACCAACGCGCGCTACGGGCAGTTCTTGGAGGCCACGGGTCTGATTCCTCCTGCCGTACCAGATGAACAGGGGGCGTCGCTCAAGCCTGAGGAGCCAGTGGAGAACGTCTCTTGGCACGACGCGGTGGCCTACTGCCGATGGGCCCGCAAGCGGCTACCGACAGAGGACGAATGGGAGAAGGCGGCACACGACACACAAGGCCGGATCCTCAACGACCGGGTGTACGAATGGACGGCCAGTACGTATCGGGAATCCAGGTCGAGCCCCACTGAATCATCGGACCCGACGCAGAAGGTTGTGCGAGGCAGCCTTCGTGCGCTCAACATTCAGGAAGTCATCGGGGACGTCGATTATCAGGTTCGCATGTACGCCAGGGCGGATGAAGGAGGGTCCGGCAGAGGCTTTCGCTGTGTGCAAGACGCCACGAAGGGACGATAAGCGTGGGCATGGGAGGGATCGTACGATGAGATGGTGGTTGCGAGCCGTATGTGTGCTAACGGTCGCGGCCCTGGTATATGTGGGCTCGCCTCCCTGTCTTTTGGCCGAGGGGATTGAGAACCTCAAGAATGGCGTGGTGAAGATCACGGCGCACGTAGACGGGAAGACGAAAACCGGCACGGGCTTTATCGTGCGACTGGAGAAGGAAACAGCCTACATCATCACAGCATCACACGTTGTCGAGGGTGATCCACAGCCGAAGGTGGTCTTTCGCCCCGACGATACAAAGGTATTTCCGGCTCACCTCAAGGGCCTCGAAGGGGATGATCGTCGAGGACTTGCGGCGCTCGTTGTTCAGGGACGCCTGCCCGATGGGTTAGAAACCCTCCCCCTGAATCAAGATTTCCATGTTACGGGTGGTGAGGAAGGGACCGTGATCGGTTTCCCACTCGTGCCTGCGGTCCCCTGGGCGGTGACATCAAGCGTCATGACAGGTCAACATGGAAAGTATCTCGTCTTTTCTGGCGCAGCCGTAGAGGGCAACTCTGGCGGTCCTATCATAGTGACTGGCAAAGTCGTCGGTGTGGTCACTGAAGTGACGGGCCAATATGGCTACGCGGTACCGATTCCTATCGTGCGTCTCGCACTCCGGGGGTGGGGCGTCCCACTTGGGGCGGTTGCCATTGGAGGAGAAGCCGCCAAACCTCATGTTGGGAAGGATCCGGCAAGCGCTGGTGCCCCAGTGGCTTCAATCGACTACTCCAATTTTGACCAGGTCAAAAAGGCTGCCGAGCGAGGCGACTCAAGGGCGATGTTCCAACTCGGCGAGATGCACTCCGACGGGAAAGTTGTTCAGGAGAACTTCGTTGAAGCCGCAAAGTGGTATCGACGCAGTGCGGATGCGGGATACCCCGATGCACACACAAGCATGGGTGTGATTTCGCTGATCAAGGCCGTTGGACTTGCCGACAGCGATGAAAGTGCGGTGCGTTTCGGGAGCGATGAGTCGAAGAAATCAGAGTTTATCTCTATGGTCATTCATACAGAACGATTACAGATCCGAAACCAAATGGCACTGAAAGAGTCAGTCAAATGGCTGCGCATGGGCGCCGAACAGGGCCATGACGCCAACGCGCAATTTGTGTTGGGTCTGTTAACAGGCGCCGGGGTCGGCGTCGAGAAGGATCCCGTGCAGGGTGCGAAGTGGATACGATTGGCCGCCACTAAAGAGCCGGCGGCACAGGCCTTCATGGGCATCTATTACCTGACAGGTCGTGGCGTTGAGAAAGATTTCGTCGAAGCGGCACGGCGATTGCGCGAAGCAGCGGGGAAGGAGGTGCCGATTGCCTACGCCCCTCTAGGTATGATGTATGCCGAAGGCCTGGGTGTTGTGAAAGATTATACCGAGGCGGGCAAGTGGCTCCGGAAGGGTGTCCAGCACGGCGATCCTGAGGCGAAAGGTTATCTCGGCATGCTATACCTGCTTGGATGGGGCGGCCCCCAAGACCTTACACAGGCGTACAGGCTAGCCAAAGAGGCAGCCGAGCAAGGCGACCAAACGGGGCAATTTGTGTTGGGAGTGATGTTTTTTTCCGGCAACGGGGTGCCACAGAATGGTGAGGAATCCCTCAAGTGGCTGCAAGCAGCGGCCCGCCAGGGATACTCTCCTGCACAGGAATTCTTGCGGGAAAGGGGACAGAACTGGTGACCAACGGTAAGTGTCTCGTTTCCGTTTACCCGCCCTAGTTTCGTTCCAGCCCCCAGTTCTATAATACAAGTCTGTCTTTGGGACACAAATGCGTATAGCGTTTCTTGGCATAGGGACCAACGTGCCAACCAGGCCTGCCGTGTTGCGCCTGGGCTCAGCGGTCACGGGGTTACAATTATGAAGGGAGAGAAACTATGGCGTTAGCAGATAACAAATGTATCCCATGCCGGGGCGGGGTACCGCCGGTTCCGGCAGATCGAGCGCAGGCGCTGTTGAAAGAACTAGGACGCGGCTGGTCGCTGAACCAAGCTGGACATCTTGAACGCTTGTATACGTTCAACGATTTCGCCAAGGCCTTGGCCTATGTGAATAAGGTGGGCGCCGTGGCAGAAGCTGAAGGCCACCACCCCGATTTCTATCTGGCCTGGGGCAAGTGTAAGGTCGAGATTTGGACGCACAAGATCAATGGATTGACGGAAAGCGATTTCTATATGGCTGCCAAAGCTGATCGTGAATTTGAACCTTTCAGGGCAGAGGCTTAGCTCACAAGATGTTCAAAAAGGCCGGGCATCTCACCCGCCCAGCCCCGGCGCGCCAAGACGCGCCCTTCCGCGGGCAAGGCCGCAGCAAGCGAAGAGGTGAGGCGTACCCTCTGCGGTACGTTGAGCCTCTGAGCGATGCGAGAACGAAGTTGGAGGAGTTTTTCAACATCCTGTTACGAGGCAGCAGATGAGTGACTTGGCCCAGGTGGCGCTCGTCAACATGCCGTTCAGCTACTCGAAGTTTCCCTCGATCCAATTGGGCACACTCTCCGCGCTGCTCAAGTCGAAGGGCATTCCCGTTGACTGCCATCATCTCAATGTGCGTTTTGCCCATAGGATCGGCGTGCCGCTCTATGAATCGATCTGCGAGAAGCGGGCGTTGTTCGGCGAGTGGATTTTTTCCTACCTCTTGTTTCGCGAGAATCCGAAACGTGCTGAGTACCCCCGCCTGTTTAAGCCGGTATTCGAACAAGCCGCCAAGGAGAGCGGACATCCGGCCTCATTCTTCGAAGAGATGGCGTCGAGAACCGCGCCACAGTTCTTGACTTGGGCTTTGACCGCCATTGACTGGGGGCAGTACAAAATCGTCGGATTCACCTCCACGTTCGATCAGAACGTCGCGAGCCTGACGATGGCGAAACTCATCAAGGACCTTTATCCCGACGTCACCATCGTCTTCGGCGGAGCGAACTACGACGGAGAAATGGGGCTGGAGTACTTCCGCGCCTTCCCCTTCATCGACCATGTCGTGGTAGGAGAAGGGGAAGAAGTGTTCCCGCGATTGGTTCGCTACCTCCTCGCAGGAAAGACTGGGGCCGCCCCCACCGGCGTGACCTATCGCGAGGGGACGGCGATCTCGTTTACGCCGAACCAGCAGCTCTTTTCGGACTTCGCGAACACTGGCCCTCCCGATTACGACGACTACTATCATCTGCTGGCGGAGCTGGGCGAAGCGGCACAGGGACTCGACCGAGTCTTGCTCTACGAAGGTTCACGAGGCTGTTGGTGGGGAGAAAAACATCACTGTACGTTTTGTGGATTGAATGCGCAAAGCATGAAGTTTCGCGCTAAATCAGCCGAGCAAGTGGCTCGGGAAATGGCGCATCTCTCCAGCCGCTACGATACGGCGAGATTCCGCTTGGTGGACAACATCATCGATCTGAAATACATCGAGAACCTTTTTGGTAGATTCGCGACAGACCATTGCGACCTCGATGTGTTCATCGAAACCAAGAGCAATCTCCAAAAATCTCAGATTCGAACACTCGCTGCCGGGGGCGTCAAGTGCATGCAGCCTGGCTTAGAGAGCCTGAGCCTCAATCAACTACAGGCGATGGATAAGGGCGTGACGCCGATGCAGAATATTATCTGCCTGAAGTGGAGCGCGTATTATCGTATCGCGATATCCTGGAATATATTGCTCGGATTTCCCGGAGAAACGAATGAGGACTACCGCCGTCAGATCGACCTGATTCCATCATTGTTCCATCTGCACCCACCGGAAGCGACGGGGAAGTTCTGGTTACAACGATTCAGTCCCTATTACACCAAGCCACACGAATACGGCATCCGCATCACCGGCCCCTGGGCAGCCTACGAGTATGTCTACGATGCGCGGCAGGTAGACGTGAAGAAGATCGCCTACGATTTCGAGTATGAGCTGGACAATTGGAACGTGGACCAGCAGATCTATCAAGAACTCGCCGATCTCGTGCAGGAGTGGCAAAAGCTGGCTGGATCGAGCGATCGGCCGTTTCTGTATTATTCGAAGGCGATGGACTATGTCACCGTCTACGATGGTCGGAACTCGATCACACCAACGCGGCGGCGCTACGATTGGCCTGCGGCAGGAATCATCGAGGCGTGTAACGAAGCGGCGAAGAGTGTGGAACAAATCCGTGCGCTGCTCGCGAACCGACCTGAGATGGGCGCAATGCTCGACGGAGCAATCGATGAGGCGCTCGGTGTATTGACGACTGCGAGGATTCTCTACGAAGAGCGCGGCAAATACTTCACGCTTGCTATTCCCGAAAACCCCTACCTCTAGCTGAAGGGCAAATACATAGGTGTTCAGGCTGAAGGCTGAAAACTAGAAACGATCTCGCAAGGCGCGACCCAGGCCATTCACCGCCTTCTCGGTTTCTACGACCTTGGGTTCAAGCGGAGATGAATTCTCGTTGCGCAGAAGCCGAACCCCTAAAAGCCTTCAGGCTATCTACCTGAGTAGGTACGCTGAACGAGTCACCGATCTCATCACATCGACAATTTCTCAGTGACGTTGCGCATTTGGATACCGTGCACGAGGGAGGCGCCGCCTCGGATAGCGCAGGCGACATGAACGGCTTCCGTCATTTCTTCAATGTTCGACCCTTTTTCGAGGGAGGCCTGCGTGTAGGCATCAATGCAGTAGGGACATTGGACGGCGTGGGCGACGGCGAGGGCGATGAGGGCCTTCTCGCGTTCGGTCAAGGCTCCTTCAGCAAAGACGGCACTGTAGTAGGCCATGAATTTTTCCCACAGATCTTTGTTGCCCTTGCCCATCTCGGCGAACTTGCCTAGATCGTGGGGATGATAATAGGTCTCCATACGCGGCTCCACATTGTGACTATTCACTATTGAATGTTGAAGCGGGGCCCGCTTCAACATTCACCATTCATCATGACCGTTCATTACGCGTTGCTGGGCGGTTCTGGTTCGGCCTGTGCGAGCACCTGCGAAAACCGCGTGCCGACAATGCCGGTCACCTTCGCCATGAGGTCGGTGACCTCTTGCCATTCCTGCGGCAGAAGATCCTGTTTCAACTGAGGATGAATCGCCCATTGGGCATCGACTTGTGTTCCTTTTCGGCTCACAAGTACCCGTAGCAATTCGACATCCTTGGTGCGTGATTCGGCTCCTGCAGCTTTGGGCTGACTTCCTAGTGAATCTCCTGATGGAGGCGTCGAGCGTGCCATACAGCCTATCTCCTTCCGGCTTGTAGGAAGAGATCATACTTCATCGTCATTCGGTCTGTATATCTCGCCCGTATGCGACAATCCGACACAGTCATTCCGTCTTTCATTTCACGCTTCAGGCACAAGAGCCGCGAACCTGCGATGGAGCAGACGCGCTCATGAATCATCCAGATCGAGGGGACCGTATGTCTTCTTGGAGGAGGTCGAGCATAGCTTGGTGGATAAGCCCGTTACTTGCGACCAATTCTCGCCCATAAATCGAGTGTGAAGCGCCTGTAAAATCCGTCACGTGACCACCGGCTTCGCGGAGAATGACGACTCCCGCCGCCATGTCCCAAGGGCTCAGCATGACTTCCCAAAATCCGTCGAACCGGCCAGCTGCGACATAGCACAGATCCAGCGCTGCCGTTCCGGTCCGGCGCATTCCTTGTACTTTTAATGCGAATCGCACGAAGTGATCCAAGTTATTGTTCGGGGTCTCACGAATGTCGTAGGCAAACCCTGTCACGAGAAGCGCGCGATCGAGATGGTCTGTGCTGGACACGGAAATGGGAACTCCATTGTGGTACGCCCCCTGCCCAATTTGGGCAGTAAACAGGTCATCCCTGGTCGGGTCGTAGACCACCCCGATAATTCCACATCCATCGCATTCCACCCCGATGGAAACACAATAGGCCGGGAAACCGTGAGCGAAGTTGGTCGTGCCATCAAGCGGATCGATCACCCATTTGTAACGGGAGGGAGCCTGCTCGGTGAGCCCACGCTCTTCAGCAAGAACAGGATGCGTTGGGAACGCGTCGTGGATCACGTCGATGATGCGTTGTTCAGCCTGATGGTCGGCATTCGTGACAAGGTTGAGGAGCTGCTTGTGTTCAATGCGAACACCGCTGCGCGAGCATTCAATGAGAATGGCGCCGGCCTTGCGGGCCGCATCAATGGCAACCGTAAGAAGCGCGTCGAGGGATATATCTTGTTCATGAGGGAGGGACATGGGGCGGCATCATAACACGAGGCGGCACGTATACTCCGCAGATGTGGAGTCTTTTGGTTCACCAGCCAGGGATTCATCCGTGACCGTTGGACTCAATCATATGAATGGGTAGTAGTTTAGCTTGCCGAGACCAAAAGCTTGCTTATTTATGCATATGTTTTGTAAGCGAGCAGATGCCATTGCTCACAAGCAATGATCAGTTTTAAAGCTATCGAACCATACAAGCCATCATTGTAACTTTATCTATTGACTTGCTTTACAAGCAATGCTATAAAGCAAGTATGCTTCGACTTGGAGGAAGTTGGTGGAAGAACTCACTGATATATTGGTTGGCCTTGGACAGCGCATCAGCGCTTACAAGAACCGCCTCCAAGAGCTCGAAAAGAAACGCCGTCGCTTGGACGACGAAATCGCCACGATTAAAAAATACTTGGAATTGGCGGAAACCCTCTATCGTGTCGAAGCCGATAAGGCCAAGCTCGCAAGTCTTTCCAGTCAATTCTATTCCGACGAAAAAGGTACCCGACAGCGACCAAATACAGATGTCACCGACCAGTCCCGAGAAATCCTCATGGGGCGGAGTAAGTATTCTGGGAAAAGCGTGTCGGAGGCCGCTTACGAGATGCTCCGCGAGGCCAATCGATCGATGCACGCAAAAGAGCTTGTGCAGCGGTTGGTTGAGGGGGGGCTCCAGATCAAGGGGAAAACGCCGTTGACGTCAGTCGCCACTTCCTTAAAGCGCGACAAGCGATTCAAAAAAGTTGGCCCGAACACGTTCGAAGCATTAGAAGAGTCCCTGATTCACGCAGTGTAGGGTGCCCGAGTGAGACCTCAAGATACAGGAAAGGGGGTGAGAGTCTTGGCGACGAAGAAAGCAGCAAAGAAGAAGAAGAAGTAGTCCCCTCCTTGATTCTAGCGTCGGGGGTAAGGCCACTTGCTCCCGACGTTAAATCATACCTCAGTGATCTCACATCACACGCTCACCGTAGTCGTGCACACAAACAGGGACAACCTTGAGGAGACGTTCATTCAAGGTGCGAAGGGCCGCAGCCTGCATACTTCGTAAATATTTTTTCGCGCAGACCAAACGAGACCAATCAGTGCACCCGCGTTACGCGCTGGCCGCTGATGAAGCATTCATGAATAATGCGTGTTAGGAGGCTTGGAGGGCTACCAGCGATGCGGATCGCGGTGCGGCCATCGCAGAACGAGGCTCAGATGCAGTAACCGTTTCGTCGGCGTTGAGCAGCACCCAGCTATCCGGGTGAGAGAGAATCTGTTGAACCAGGCGTGTGTGTATCGCATGCCCAGAGCGCTCAGCGATCAAATGCCCAATAACCGGGACACCGAGCAGGGAGAAATCTCCGATCAAGTCCAGAATCTTGTGTCGCACAAATTCATTCGCAAAGCGAAGACCTGATTCATTGAGAATGCCATCTTGAGAAAGAACGATCGTATTCTCTAAGTTGCCGCCTTGGCCAAGCCCGCGAGCCCATAAGGCTTCCACTTCTTGCAAAAACCCGAATGTTCTGGCATTCGCGATCTCGCGCTCAAACGCATGGGCAGAGTGCTCGTAGACGTAGGTCTGAGTCTGGATCAACGGGTGATTGTAATGGATAGAGTAGGTGATCTTGGCGGTCGAAGAGGGCTCGATGCGAACTCGACGAGTTCCATCCACGACTTCGAGAGGCTTCGTGATCTTCAGATAGGGCTGCCGCCTGCCCTGGGAAGTAATTCCAGCTGACCGAATCAAGCGAACAAAATGTGCTGCACTGCCGTCCATGGCAGGTGCCTCACCTGCATTCAGCTCCACATAGGCGTTATCGACATTGAGCCCGGCTAAGGCTGCCAAGACGTGCTCAATCGTTTTGACCTGGAAACCATTACCACTAATAGCGGTGCAGAGCTCAGTAGGCACCACATGCTTAATAGAAGCCGCGAGGGACGCTCCGTTGTGGCCATTTCGGTTGATAAATACAACGCCTGTACTGATAGGCGCAGGCTTCAGCGTGAGGGTGACCGGCTGCCCAGAGTGGAGCCCAACTCCCGTACAACTAACTGCATTTGCTAATGTTTGCTGAGTTCTCACACCATTACTCCAATTAACACGTGGTTGATATAAGCAACACACGTGCCAGTTTATAGTATCGCGATAAACTAACGTATGTATTTGAAAATACAAGATGAGTGACATTGCGTGTCGGTATACACTCATGTTGTAAAAACACGACACCTGTGACTTTTCAAAGATTATTGAATCCTATTGACCATCTTTGCCCATGATAAGTCAGCGCGAGCGAACAATAGCTCACGGGCTCTCTGTGGCCAGCGAGAAAGCGAGGTCATCCATCGGTTTAGGCGGAACAGGCAAGTCAGTCGCGGGACAAACTCTTTTCCACTCAGAAGCTTAAACAACTATGGCCGGGGATCTAACTCAATAAGTCCTTTCCGTATGGCCAGGATCGCCGCTTGCGTGCGGTCGTATACTTGTAACTTATGAAAAATGTTGCGCACATGATTCTTGACGGTCTTTTCGCTCAGGTCCAAGTTATTGGCGATTTCCTTGTTCGTCTTGCCGTCTGCGACCAAGCGTAAAACGGTGATCTCTCGTTCCGTCAGGTCGTGCTCGACCCATCCAGGCTTTCTCCCCTTCTTCTGAGACATCAAGGAAAACTCCGCCAAGATCTTACTCGCGACGGACGGATGGATCAGTGACTCGCCTTTGTAGATCGCACGAATCGCGGCGACGATCTGAGAGGACTCGGAATCTTTCAAGAGATATCCTGTGGCGCCGGCACGCACCAAATCAAAGATATATTGTTGCTCGTCATACATAGTCAGAGCCACGATTCCGATGTGAGGAAACTCACGTTTGATTTGCCTGGTCGCTTCGACTCCGCCCATCCGGGGCATACTCACATCCATCAGCACAACGTCGGGGACCAACGTCCTCACCTTCTCGACTGCTTCCATACCATCCTGAGCCTCGCCGACAATATGAATGTCGTCTTTCGTCTTGAGGATTGCGGCCAGTCCTTCGCGTACGACGCGATGATCGTCTGCGATGAGCACCTTAATTTTCTCCATGAGACATCATCTCCTTTTTCGCCAGGGGAATGTCGACGACGATGGTCGTGCCACGCCCTTTCTTAGACTCAATCTTGGCTTCACCACCCACGAGTCGAGCCCGCTCCATGATTCCGCGAATCCCAAAATGGTCCCATTTATTGGGATCGCGCAGCACGGTGTCCATATCGAATCCCACGCCGTTGTCCTTGATGGTGACCTTGAGACGTTCGGGATCGATGTCCAGCCCCACAGTGACCCGAGTCGCTTTCGCATGCCGCTCCACGTTGCTCAGAGCCTCTTGCACAATGCGAAATAGAAAGATCTTGGTACGCGGGAACAATATCTGTTCATCGCCGGAAACGCGGAACTGCGTCTTGATATGGTACTGGGTCTCATACGAGGTGAGATAGTTAGTCAGGGCCGGAAACAGCTCCATCTTGTCGTAGTGGAGGGGACGAAGATTGAAAATGACTTGCCGCGCCTCCTGGATGGCCAACTTCAGCTGGGCTTTACTCTCCCGCACGGTGGCCAGGCCGACTTTCGGACTTTTTCGAATCTGTTGCAGACTCAAATCCAGCTTGAAATTCACCCCAGCTAAGTTCTGCACAAGGCCGTCGTGCATCTCACAGGCAATGCGCGTCCGTTCCTCTGTGACTGCCACACCTGTCTCCTTGACATACAATCGATAGAGCGATTGATATTTATTCAACGTTTTTTCGATCTCTGCCGTGGCGCGGATACGGGCTTCGATGAGTTCCCACATGAACTTCGCGCTGGCCCCGCCGATGATGGTGACGCCCATCCGATGGAAATCTTGGAGCAACTCCCAGACCTTCGCGTTACCGGAGACATCGATAATGAGGTCCACGCGCTCAAGGTCCAAAAGTCTCCGGTAATCGCGAGTCACAGGAATCCCAAGCCGTTTCGCCAGTGCGACGCCAGGAGCATTGGCTTGGATCTCGGCTACGCACACGATTTTGACCAGTGGGTCTGTCGCAAAGATCTCGATCAGCGCCTTGCCGCCTCGGCCTGCGCCGATGATCGCCACATGCGTACCACTTGGCGCCCCGGGCTTGCGTAGTTGGCTAGGAGACTTGGATTCGATTGCCGGCATCATGACGCCTATTCGGTAAGCCAGTGCACTATGTTACAACCCACATGCAGCGGAAGGATAGGGAGAAGACGATGGGGAGAAAGGAGGCGGTCTACGGCCCTCAACGATCACGGCGTTGCTGAGCCAACGTTTTCAGCTCGTCCATAAACTGGTCGATGTCTTTGAATTCGCGGTAGACGGAGGCGAAACGAACATACGCGACCTGATCCAGCTGGTGCAGCTCTTTCATCAACTCTTCACCGACGATCCGGCTCTCAATTTCGGTTTCGCCCATTTCCTGAATGCGTTTCTCGATACGATCCGTCACGTCTTCGATGGTGGCGGTGCTGATCGGCCTCTTTTCGCAGGCCTTCTTGAGGCCGGCGAGAATTTTGGTGCGGTCGAACGACTCTCGACGCCCATCCTTCTTCACGACCATAGGAAGGATTTCTTCGACGCGTTCGTAAGTGGTGTAACGACGCTTGCAGCCGAGACATTCGCGGCGGCGGCGAATCACCTCGCCTTCCTTCGCCATGCGCGAGTCGACGACCTTGTCTTCGAGTTCATCGCAGAACGGACATTTCACAGGTGATAATCCTGCCCCGACTGACGTGGTTTAGTAGGTATGAAAGATCGGGAAACGACCGCAGAGCGCTTTGGCTTGAGCGCGGACTTCTTCAAGAACCGCAAGGTCTTGCCGATGCTCCAGAACTCGATCGACTAAGCCCACAATCTCTTTCATCTCAGCTTCCCGCATCCCACGGGTCGATACGACGGGGGTACCCAGTCGGATGCCACTGGCAACGGCCGGCGGCTTCTCGTCATAGGGCACGGCATTCTTGTTCACGATAATCCCGGCAGTGCCCAAGGCCGCATCCGCTTCTTTGCCTGTAATACCCTTGTTGGTCAGGTTCATCAGCATCAAGTGTGTATCTGTGCCGCCCGACACAATTTTGTATCCACGGTCGATGAGCCCTTGGGCCAGCACCTTCGCATTGGCAATGACCTGCTGCTGATACCGCGTAAAAGCCGGTGAAAGGGCTTCCTTGAAGGCGACGGCCTTCGCCGCAATGACATGCATCAAGGGTCCGCCCTGTATTCCCGGGAAGAGTAATTTGTCGACCCCTTTCGCATGCTCAGCCTTACACATCACGACGCCACCCCGTGGTCCGCGCAGAGTCTTGTGGGTGGTCGTGGTGACAAAGTCGGCATAGGGAACAGGGTTCGGATGGAGTCCAGCAGCGATGAGCCCGGCGATGTGGGCGATGTCGACCAGCAGATAGGCGCCGACTGACTTGGCGATCTGTTGGAATCGTGGAAAATCGAACGTGCGCGCATAGGCACTCGCGCCCACGACAAGCAGGCGTGGCCGACATTCTTCCGCCACCTTCTGCACTGCATCATAGTTAATGGTTTCGGTCTCACGTTCTACGCCGTAGGAAAACACGCGGAACAGGATCCCGGAAAAATTGACCTTGCTGCCATGGGTGAGGTGTCCCCCTTGCGCGAGGTCCATGCCCAGAATGGTGTCACCGGGTTTTAGCACTGACAAGTAGGCCG
This sequence comes from Nitrospirota bacterium, assembly GCA_039931295.1. Lineage (GTDB taxonomy): Bacteria > Nitrospirota > Nitrospiria > Nitrospirales > Nitrospiraceae > Palsa-1315. The sequence continues at coordinate 22,619 of JBDTSF010000098.1, forward strand.
CCATATTGGCTTGCGATCCTGAGTGCGGCTGCACATTCACATGTTCCGCGCCGAAAATCTGTTTGCAACGCTCGATGGCGAGATCCTCTACGGTATCCACATGCTGACAGCCACCGTAGTACCTCTTGCCCGGATACCCTTCGGCATACTTATTGGTCATGATGGAGCCCTGCGCGGCCAGGACGGCGGGACTCGCGAAGTTCTCCGATGCGATCAGTAGCAGCCTGTCGCGCTGCCGCTCCTCCTCGGCGATGATCGCGTCATAGACATCCGGATCTGTGGCTTTGAGTGCGTCTAAAGAACCAACCGCATCACTCATGACAGCTCGCTCCCTTTTTAGGCCTCAGCGGGGGCGGTTTCAGCTTCCTGTTTCTTCACGACATGGACGACCACCGTCGCGGTAACGTCCCGCGGGAGCTTAATCGGTACAGTAACGGTACCGAGTTCCTTAATCGGATGATCCATCTGGATTTTGCGCCGATCCACGGTGAATCCCTGCTCCGCTAATCGTTCTGCGATGTCCTTCGACGTGACAGACCCGAACATCTTGTCGTCCTTGCCGACCTGAGCCTGTACGGTGATGGACACGGCCGAAATGCTCTTGGCGTGGGTTTCGATTTCCAATTTTTCTTTCTTCGCCCGTTCGCCGGCCACGCGCTTGATATGCTCAAACTCCTTGATGCTCCGACTGTCAGCCAGAACTGCTTTTTTCCGTGGAAGCAAAAAATTCCGCGCGAACCCAGCTTTCACATCGAGGAGATCTCCGAGATGTCCGACTCCATCCATTGTTTCTTGTAGAATGACCTTCATGCCCCTAACTCCTTCTGTTGGAAAGGGAAAGAGGATACTGGGGAGGCAGCAAAAAGTCAATTCGCAATGTGCGGAAAGATCTTCGCTGAGCCACGGTCGTGAATCGATCGTGAGCG
>JBDTSF010000099.1:0-5688 GCA_039931295.1 Nitrospirota bacterium
GGCACGGGGAGGATCGTGAAGAAAGAAGAGACGGGTCAGGCTGGCTCAGCCTTTGTCTGAGCCCTTCCGTAATTCCTGGAGTGCGTTGAGTATGTTGACCGGACGCGGAGGACAACCTGGAATGCGGACATCCACAGGGATATGCCTGTCAACGGGTCCGGTGACGGCGTAGCTCCCTTTGAAGACCCCGCAGTTGATCGCACAGTCACCGAGCGCGATGACAATCTTCGGGTCCGGTGTTTGTTGATAGACGTCTTTCAATGCATGTTCCATGTTGACAGTGACTGGTCCCGTCACGACCAACGCGTCTGCATGGCGCGGTGAGGCGGCGATATGTATGCCGAACCGTTCGATGTCATACACTGGGTTCGCCAGCGCATTCATTTCCATCTCACAGGCATTGCACGAGCCCGTATCCACGGCGCGAAATGCCAGCGAGGAACGGAACGGCCTGGCTTTCTCTTTGGCTTCAGATGTCGAGGTTTCCTCCAGCGGCGCAGCTGCGGGATGTTGGCCTGTCACGACTCCGGTTTTGAGGCTCTTTTTAAGGATACGGAACATGTTCCCTCCGATCTTGGCTTTACGCTTTCAGCGGTCAGCTCTCAGACCCAGAAATCTTACTGAAAGCTGAAGGCAGATATTTTGTTCCTCACAAATCATTCCCCGCATAGGACAGACTAAAGCTCTTGTTGATGAGCGGGAAGTCAGGAATGATATTTCCGAGCACGGCCTGTTGGATCGCGGGCCAGTTTGCGAACGAGGGGTCACGGACTTTACAGCGATGAATGGTCTCGTTCTCTCCCGCCATCACCATGTATAGAATTTCACCGCGCCAGCCTTCGACGGCTGACAAGGCCCATTCACCGGCTTGTGCCCTGCGACTGGGTTCGACGGCGACCGGCCCCTGAGGAATCTTCAAACGGATCTCTCTGACCAGCCGAATGGACTCATGGATCTCATCCATACGAACACGGATCCGCGCCCGCACATCGCCATAGCGATAGTTCACCACCTTGACGGGAAGCTCGTCGTAGGCTGCAAACGGCCGATCGCGCCGAAGATCTTGATCAAGGCCCGATGCCCGTCCGACGACTCCCACTACCGCATGATCCCAGGCCGTGCGTTCGGTCAGGACACCGGTTGTCTCCAGCCGGTCTGTCAGGGAGGCGTTATGTGTAATGATCAATTCCAGCTCCGAGAAGTCCTTTTCGATGTGGTCCATTTCAGCAACAATCTCGGCCAAATGTGCCGCTGTGAGATCGATTGCCACTCCACCCACCCGGTTGACTCCACGAAGAAATCGTGAGCCCGTCAGCCGGTCATTGAGCTGCATGATCTGCTCTTTCATCCGGCCACAATGGGCATGGGGTAGAGCGTAGGCTGTATCGTTACAGATCGCACCCACGTCGCCGAGATGATTGTGGAGTCGCTCCAGTTCAAGAAACAGGCTCCGTAGATATCGTCCACGGCGGGGCACCTCTAAATGGAGCAGCGATTCGACCGCCTGGGAATAAGCGAGACTATGGCCGACCGTCGTATCGCCGGACACTCGTTCAGCTAACGGAACCGCCGCGGTCAATTCCTGTTGCTCGAACAGCTTTTCGACTCCGCGATGTGTCCAGAAATGATGCAGCTCGAGTTGCATAATGGGTTCACCAGCCACGGAAAATCGAAAATGGCCCGGCTCGATGATCCCGGCGTGGATTGGGCCCACCGGCACTTCAAACACCCCTTCCCCCTCAATGCGGCGGAAGTGATGCTCGCCTTGCTGTCGACCCAGTACGTGGTCCCAGGGGAAGTTTTTTTTGAGCGGGTGGGTGCCTTTGGGCCAATGCTCGTGCCGGATCAGGCGTCGCAAGTCCGGATGTCCCTGCGGAATCAATCCAAACATGTCGCGAATCTCTCGCTCGTACCACTTTGCGGCATGAATGTGCGGCGTGATGGAGGGGAACAGCCGATCTCCCTCCGCAAGCTCCGTGGACAACACCACCCAGCTTCGGGAAGACCCCAGTGTGAACAGGTAGTGCAATCCATAGGCATCGCGAATAGGGCGATTGTCGACAGCCCACAAGAGTGTCAACCGGCCATGCAAGCTCGGTTGAGTATGGAGGTGATGGGTAATCGCCGGTAAGAGATCCTTGGGGACCAGAAAATGAGAGAGATCTCCCTTCGCTGCCTCATCCTGCACGATAAGCGGAAAAGCGGCCTTAAGTTCTTCGTCATAGCACCTCGTTTCTGCCATAGCACTCCCCCCTCCTAATGAAGCAAGAGAATTTTGGTCGCCTGTTCTAACAGTTGCCGTAAGGACTGAGGGAGGAAGAACCCAAATCCAACCAGCGCCGCGGCGAGAACAATGATCGGCAGATGGCCTAGCGTCCAGGTTTCTCCCCGGATGATTCCCTCTGGGGGGGTGCCCCAGACCATACCGGTGATGCGATAAAGCAAGCCGCTGAACGCTACAATCGCACAGAGCAGAAACAGTCCGGTGAGACCCAGGCGACTGAACTGATCCGACAAGGCAAGCGTCACCATGCCACTGCTATTGGTCAACCGCTGTCCCGGAACCCCTTCTGCAGACAGGGCCGAGACGACTTGCATTTCGCTGACAAATGACGCGAATGGGGGAAGGGCTGACAAGGCCAGCCCCGCAATCATCAATGCCATGGCCGTCCAGGGCTGCGCGATAGCCAGCCCGTGCACCTGCCCGATCTCCACCGTGTGAAAGCGACGATGAATGTTGCCCGCGGCAAAAAACGCCATCGATTTGGCGAACGCATGGTTCAGCAGATGCAACAGCCCGCCGAAAGTTCCCAACGGTCCTCCAACCCCGAATCCGATCATGGCAATCCCCATATGCTCAATGCTGGAGTAGGCAAACAGCCGTTTATAGTTGCGCTGGATGAGGATGAAAAATGCTGCGGTCACAAACGAGGCAAACCCGAGTAATGTCAGCAGTCCACCGGTGAAGGCAGGCGAGACAGCATGGTCCACAATCATCCTCATGCGGAGGATCGCATAGACCGCCACAATTTCGAGGACACCCGCCAGCATGGCCGCCACCGGCGCCGGCGCCTCAGTATATGCATCCGGCAGCCAGCTGTGCATGGGCACGAGCCCCACCTTGGTGCCATAGCCCACCAAGATGAAGATGAAGGCCAACTTCAGCACATGTGGATTCAACCGGTCGGCTACTGGCAGTAACTGCGTCACGTTCAAGGCCTCACTGATATCACCCAGCACATGCAGCGATGAATAATAGGTGAGTACCACGCCGAAGAGGGCTAGAGAGATTCCCACCGAGCACAAGATGAGGTACTTCCACCCGGCCTCCAAGGATTGTCGTCGCCGCCAGAAGGCAATCAGAAAAGTCGTGGTAAGCGTTGTCGCCTCGATGGCCACCCATTGCACCCCGACACTGTTGGCAACGGTCGCAATCACCATAGCCAGCAAGAACATGTGAAAGAGAAAAAAGAACATGTTGAGTCGTCCGGGCGCGATTACGCCTCGCGCAACCTGCTCATCCATATAGGAACGCATGTAGAGCGAACAGGCCAGTCCGACCGCCCCGATGATGAAGAGGATGAAGGCCGACAAGGCGTCGAGATAGACTAACTGTCCCAGAGCCGTGAATGGACCGTCAGTCAGCACAGTTCGAGTAATCATGATTTCTGACGCCACGAGCAGGCTCATACTCGTGAGGTTGATCGCGTGGAGCAGTGCGGACCGATGAATGATCAAGCTCAGCCCCCCCGCGAGGAGCGGGGCGATCAACAAAATAACCACTTCGATCATGGGCATGAACCCTTCACTCATTCCTTCAACCCGGTGAGGTGGCTGGTGTCCACGCTGTCGAACGCGTCTTGTAAGCGATTCGTATAGATCCCCGCGATCAACACCGCGATGAGCACGTCGAAGAACACCCCCAGTTCAACGATCAAGGGCATCCCATAGGTTGCGGCCGTAGCCCCCAAGAACAAGCCGTTCTCCATGACCAGAAATCCCACCAGTTGTGACACAGCCTTTTGTCTCGCAATCATCGTGAACAATCCGATGAGCACGATCGCGAAGGCGATGGCCAGAGAATCGCGGGTGAGCAGAAAACCCAGCGGAAGAATGGGCTGCGTGATGAAGAAGGCCAGCATGACGAGGCCGCCGCAAATCAGCAAGCCGGCCGGCACGTTGACGTTCATGACCAATTCTCGCTTGACATTGAGACGTTCGATGACCTTTTTCAAGACCCGCGGGATGATGATCACTTTGATCAGGCAGGTCAGCCCAGCCGCAATGTAGATATGGTGGTTCCCAGTTAGAAACGCCACCAGGGCTGCCGTCAAGACGAGAAAGGCCGACTGCAGTGCGAACAAGTCGACACAGGCGGAGAGCCGCCGCTGCGCCACGATGGCGAAGCAGGTTAAGAGGAGTAACGCCGAGCACAAGTCGACGAGTTGCGATCCAATATGAGAAGAAATCTGCATCTGTTCAGCTCCGAAGAATATAAAAGAACAGCAGTCCGAGTAGTGCCAAGATAAAGGCGACGCCCAGGAGATCCGTCACGCGGAACAACCGCAATTTTGCGAACATAGACTCCAGGATCCCGATCAACACCGCAAGCCCTGAGACCTTCAAGAGGTAAGCCAAGAGCCCGATCCCCATCGCGGTGGGCGCCAGCGTAGTCGCAATTCCCCAGGGGGCGAAGACGTTGGCGAGCAGAGAGAGAAACACGGCAAGCTTCAGGCCGGCTGCCCATTCGATTAGGGCGAGATAGCGGCCCGAGTATTCCAGGACCATCGCCTCATGGATCATGGTCAGTTCAAGATGCGTCGCCGGATTATCGACTGGCACACGGCCAGTTTCGGCGAGGGCCACGATGAAGAGGGCTGCCAATGCCATTAGATATGGCGATGGGTCCGTCGCGATCCCTTCCAACAGTGCGGTCTTATGGACAATGGTGCTCAAGTTGGTCGATCCCTTGGTCAACGCGATCGCAAAGATAGAAAGGATCATTGCCGGTTCGGTCAGGGAAGCGACGATGGCCTCGCGGCTGCTTCCCATCCCACCGAAGGCTGAACCGGCATCGAGGCCGGCCAACATCAGGAAGAATGTCCCCAGTGCCAGTAAATACACGACCGCAATAATGTTGCCGGCAAAGTCGAGCGGCGTACTGGATACAAAGATGGGGACCAACAATCCGGCGGCCAGCGTAGAAGCAAACACAATGTACGGCGTCGCGGTGAAGATCCACGAGGTCGTGGTGGAGACTACTGGTTGCTTACGGAAGAGCTTGGCCAGATCCGCATAGGGCTGAAAGACACTGGCTCCCCGCCGTAATTGCAGACGCGCCTTGACCTTCCTGATCAGTCCCACGAGGAATGGTGAGACGGCCAGCAAGACGATCGTTTGGGCAACAACGAGAATAATGGCTTGCAACATCGGGTTACACCGCGAATAACAGCAAGACGATGAGTGTGACGAAGATATACGCCAAGTACAGGTGAAGACTTCCCCCCTGAATGACTCTTAGCCGTTCGGCCATGCCGATGAAGCATGCGACCACGGGATCGTAGAGATATTTCTGGAAGACCGGCTCAATGTGGAACTCGAAGTGCCGACGTTTGGCGAAGTACCGCGACTCGTCAAGCAACTCCGTCTCCAACTTCACCGTCGGCTGATAAATTGCGGCGAAGACTC
>JBDTSF010000100.1:0-2872 GCA_039931295.1 Nitrospirota bacterium
CGAAATCCATTCCAGGGATACTGCACCGCGGTCGTTGGTCCAAAGGTGGCCAAGTTCCGCAAGTTGTACGCTGGGAAAATTAAGACCTAGCTCGTTCGATGCCTTCTCAGGCGAGTCCCCGAGCCCCTCTCGTGCATCGAATATGGTGGGGAAGTAACCCCGGAACGGGTCTCCGGTCAGACATTATTTTCATGGTCGAGCCAGACATCCTCGTGCCCCTCTGCCTGGTCGGATGCGCGCAGGCCCACGAAGTCGAATAGCCGTTGGTCCAGGAGAAATGGCGGCGCCACATTCGACAGGGCGGCGAACATACTGTCTGTACAGCCAGGCGACCGTTGCTCCCATTCGCGCAGGAACTCCTTCATCTGTTTTCGTTTGAGATCCTCTTGAGAGCCACAGAGATCGCAGGGAATAATGGGAAATGCGCGCAGTGCCGCATAGTGGGCGAGGTCGTTTTCCCGTATGGCGGCCAACGGGCGAATGACAATATGCCGGCCATCTTTCGAGCGTAGTTTGGGCGGCATGGTCTTAAGCTTGCCGGTATAGAATAAGTTGAGGAACAAGGTTTCAATAATGTCATCGCGGTGGTGACCGAGTGCGATTTTGGTTGCGCCCAACTCCGTGGCGACGCGGTAGAGATGGCCGCGACGGAGTCGGGAGCAGAGCGAACAGGTGGTCTGTCCTTCGGGAATGAGTCGCTTGACGATTGAATAGGTGTCCCGTTCCTCGATATGGAAAGGAACACCCATCTTTGTCAGATAGTCTGGCAACACATGGGAAGGAAACCCGGGCTGCTTTTGATCCAAGTTCACCGCGATCAGGTCGAAATGAATTGGAGCACGCTGTTGTAAGGCCAGTAACAAGTCGAGCAGGGCATAACTGTCTTTCCCTCCTGACAGGCACACCATAATCTTGTCGCCGTCGTGAATGAGACCATAGTCGCCGATGGTTTTCCCAACGAGGCGAAGCAGTCTGGTTTGCAATTGCTCCGTAGGCTCATCGAGCTTCAGGTATGGACGCGAGGGGCTTGCTGAATGTGACATCGGGCGGCATTCTACGCGGTCAGTCATGCGGCTGTCGATCTTCAGGTGGGGGGAACATGGGTCAAGATGAGAATCGCTCGGACGGCACAGTTCAGTCAGTTCTATTCGTGTGCACGGGAAACATCTTTCGGAGCGTGACTGCTGAGTATGCGCTCAAACATAGCCTTGGCGCGAACACGTCGTGCGTCGTCGGTTCGGCCGGAATTGACATCAAACCTCAGTCGGTACATGACTGGGTTCAGACTCGATTGCACGGAAAGGGTGCTGACCTAACAAGACACGTTCCACGACGACTGACTCGCGAGCTGGTCGAGTCCGCCGACCTCGTTGTGGCAATGGGGCGAGACCACCAAGTCTTCATACGGGAACAATTTGGACGCGACGTTCCCCTGTTCAATCAGATTTGTCTCGGCCACGACCAGCCGATTATGGACCTGCATGAAGTGATGCCGGATTGGGAAGCCGACCCTGAGCGAGCCTGCGCCTATGTGTGCTCGGTGATCGATGTCATCTGGGCTACGGCGCCATCCATCCTTTCTCACCTCCGTTAGCCTGGTCTTGCAGTACCAGTTTGCCTTTGCGGGTTCATTCTTGAACTCGAGCGGACATTTTTCTGCACTTATGAGGCGCCAGTCAACGGAATAGACTCCCAATCGAAGCCACGCTGAACCATCTGCTATATTTTCCACAGCACCTCTTGCGGGATCACGACACGAATATGGTATCGATGCAACGACCAACGGAACAGGAAGCGACGGCGTCAGACAGTCATGGTCACGAGCCGGAATGGGCTTCATGGTCCAATGAGAAGCTCCTGGACCTTCCCATGGGTCAGCTCGGAGTGACACTCGACGGTGCGTTCCTGTCTGGACAGATTCAGCAACTCTATGCCGAGCTCGAAGCCAGACGGCTCCTATTCCGTCCTCACTTCTGGCTGTCGAACGAATGGTTTACTCCGGATGGTGTACCGGGGATTGCCGTGCCGTTTTATCTGGCCCATCCACGGCTCGCAAAACTTGAACTGGACCAGATGCTTGATGTTGAAGGGGGGACACCGGAATGGTGCATGCGCATTTTGCGGCATGAGGCTGGCCACGCTGTGGAGAATGCCTATCGTCTCCGTCGTCTTCGCCGTCGGCAACAAGTGTTTGGTCGCTCGTCCGATCCCTATCCGAAATATTACAGCCCGAGGCCCTATAGCCGAAGCTTTGTGCGGCATCTCGATGTGTGGTACGCGCAAAGCCATCCGGATGAAGACTTTGCGGAGACCTTCGCGGTCTGGCTGACACCTGGCACGACATGGGCTGACCGGTATAAGGGATGGCCGGTGCTGAAGAAACTGCAGTATGTCAACGAACTGATGGAAGGACTGGCAGCTGTTCCGCCCAAGGTGGTCACGAGAGAGGAAGTTGATCCACTGCTCGGACTGAAGAAGACTCTGCGCGAGCACTACGAGCGAAAGCGGAGGCACTATGGGGTTGAGCGACCGTCATTGTACGATCCGGATTTGAAGCGACTGTTTTCCGACTCTCCTGCCTATGGCGACAACATGAGCGCCGCCATGTTTTTGAACCGCTTTCGAAAAGAGGTGCGCCGCAAAGTTGCTGCCTGGACCGGCGAATATCAATATACGATCGATCAGGTCTTGGAGGGCATGATTCAGCGCTGCAGGCAGCTCCATCTGCGACTGCCGCTTGCGGAAGAACAGGCGAAATTGGATTTCACGATTTTGTTGACGGTTCACACGATGAACTACTTGCGCAGCGGGCGGCATAAGGTGGCGGTATGAAACGTCTCCGAATTCTCGTCTTGATGCACGAAGATCTGGT
>JBDTSF010000101.1:0-2244 GCA_039931295.1 Nitrospirota bacterium
TTAAGTTTTTGAGCCACAGACCGATACAGACTCAGAGCATCGTCTGCAGATGGACGCACACGTCAGTTCAGACGGTTCAGTACCCGTCCAATTCAGGAGGTCCGCATGGACACAGAGACACCGACATCCCCATCCCTTGCGAAAACGATCTTAGTCGTCGACGACGATCCATCGATGAGGTTGATCTGTGTCAAAACGCTTCGTGCGGAAGGGTTTACGGTCCTTGAGGCGGAAGGTAGCTCTGAGGCATTACAGGTATTGGCCACTTATCAGGAGCCCATCGATCTGCTGCTGACCGATCTCATGCTGCCTCCGCCCGGTCTTCAACTCACCTCTACCCAAAACCCATATCCGAGGGTTCATGGCCACGACGTCATCCAGCGCGCCTTGGCGATAAAGAAGACATTGCGCGTGATCCTCATGTCGAGTTTGTCGTATCATGAACGGAAGGCGTATCAAACCATTACCGATCAGGTGCCCTTTCTCCAGAAGCCATTTTCTGTTGAGATCATGATGCAGTTGGTGCATGAGGTGTTCGCTTCGGCTCCACTCTCTTGTGTCGACTCCGCCGTCATGTCGACCGCCAAACAAGACGTTCGGTGGTATGACTAACTTCACGGTCCACGTCACGTGAATCTCGGGTTCCCATCTCAGTGGAATCATCCCTCATCGACATCATGCATGGCGACGATTTGCAGCACGCCACTGTGAGCCTGCCGACCGAAGGCTTGTCGTCGCAGCGGATCGGCGATTGCCTTAGCACGCTCTGAATTGTGCAGGTGAAGGCATGCCTTTGAGCTACCTATGCTCCACACGAGAGTCCATGGCTATCGGAGCTGCACCCCTATCGAATATAATAAGACCGGAGAGGGTGTCGAAGGGAGCGACGCACGTATAAAGAAGCGGGCGCAATTAGTGTGTTGAGAAGGGAACTGAGACGTGGGTAAGACGGATCAGGAACGAAGGAGTGGAAACTAGTGAAACACAGAATGGTAGCATTCGGAATCGGGCTCTGTCTTTTTCTGATGTCACCCATCGCTCCGACCATCGCGGGAGAGGTGAGGCTGCATATTCCTCCGGTGTTTCAGGAACGCCCGAGCTGGTGCTGGGCAGCCGTGGGAGAGATGGTCTTCAAATATTATTATGTACCCGCTGTTCATCGGACAGACTATCAGTGTGGGATTGTGCAGACGAGAAACCTTTGCACAGGGATACCGAATTGCGTGACATGCGATCTCCCTGTCGGGGATGAGTCCAGCATGATGAATATGCTTCAACAGTACTCATTACTGGCTACGCGGGATGGTGCGGCTGGAGATGTCGCGCTGGCAGCCCAATCGAAGGCCGGCAGCCTTTCCGAGGAGGAAGTGAAGCAAGAGATCGATGAGGGCCGCCCGATTATCGTGGGAGTGTCCCCATCCGGGTTCAAGATTAATGGGATTTCTCAACATACGGCTCTTATCGTTGGTTACGACGATCGCTCCGGCGATCTTAAGCTGATTGTGAATGATCCGTTTCCCTTCGAAGACGACCGCTTTCTCTGGATAGGGAACCCCTATCAACCAAACATGGATATGTCGGAAGAAAATGAGGGCCAGTACGAGGTCGGTTTCCAACGATTTCGCTCGAAAATCAAGTGGATCCATACGGTGTACAGAATTACCTGCACAGGGAATGGTTGTCCGTCCGACAACCTCCAAGCTGAGGGTAACATTACAGGGAAAGACGACCGTGAGGTGATTCAATCCGTACTCGCCGCCGCCTCCGGAGACTTCAAAACTTTACGGACCGGACATAAATCAGTCGATCATACCGGGACAACATGGAGGCCCAACGTATTCTTTGCCGGCGCCAAGCAATGTCTGGTGAGAGATAAGGACGATGCGGATGGAGCCAGGTGGAGTTGTACGTTCAAATTTTCAGACAGGTCGGAGGCCGACGAAGCGGTGAAAGACATCGTGAAACGGTTGCGCAACAGCTTGCCTGAAGGGTGGACTGCAACGGATCTCGATCAGGACTCTGACACAGAGTTGTACACGAAGACAGACAAATTCATGGCCAATAAACCTGGAGCGAATTCGGTGATCAGCGTGCACTTTATCGACGTGAAGAAGAGTGGGCGAGTCACCATGCATCTGACCGTGAATCATGCGGGTTAATCTCCCCTTCCAATCCAGTCGCGAGTAGGCTAAATTCAAGCCATGCCCCCGTAGCTCAGTTGGATAGAGCAGCGGTTTCCTAAAC
>JBDTSF010000102.1:0-3694 GCA_039931295.1 Nitrospirota bacterium
TCCGACATCGTCGGGGTCTCCATGTTTAATCGGCAAAAACAAGGATTCGAATTTATACCAGGCCCGATTTTCGCGAATGTCGTGCTGGCCGACGAGATCAATCGCACCACACCGAAGACCCAGAGTAGTCTCCTGGAAGCGATGGGTGAAGCGCAGATTTCAGTTGATAATCAGACACACCCACTTGAGCAACCCTTTATGGTGATCGCCACCCAGAACCCCGCAGAATATCATGGAACATTCCCCCTTCCCGAATCCCAGCTCGATCGGTTTCTGATGCGCCTCTGCATTGGATATCCAACGCTCAAGGAAGAGAGAAAGGTGCTCAGCCGTGCGTATTCGTTGCACCCAGCTGAAATGCTGGATCCGGTTCTGTCGGCCCAGGAAGTATTGGCTCTGCAGGCCCGTGTGGATCAGGTCCACATGGAAGAGAGTCTGACAGATTATCTCCTGGCGATTGTACAAGCCACCCGTCAAAGCGAGCTCTTATCCTTGGGGGTCAGCACGCGCGGCGCGCTGGGGTTGAGCAAAGCAGCCAAGGCCTTGGCCGTCGTCCGAGGACGCGACTACTGCCTCCCGGATGACATCAAAGAGCTGGCGCCAATTGTGCTGTCTCACCGCGTCATGCTGAACCGAACCCATGGCATGCGGACACAGAGTTTCGAACAGGCGGAGCGTATGGTGATCGATATTGTCGAGACCGTCCCCGTCCCGGTCTAGTCAGTCAGCGATGGATGTCCCGGCCAACCGGCTACATGAGGCGCGTGAAGCACCTATTCCTCAACCTCCGTGCCTCCTCACCCCTCTCGTTCATTCGAGGCCTCTCACAGAAACGGTCGATCCGTCTCACATCTGAAGGAACAAAGTTCCTTCTCTTCACCTTCGGGATCGGACTCGCCGCCATCAATACCGGTAACAATTTGTTTTACTTGCTCTTTGCGATGATGCTCAGCCTGATCGTGATCTCTGGACTGCTCTCAGAGCACTGCCTGAAGCGCCTGGAATTTCACCGCCATGTCCCCGACCTCATCATCGCCAACGAGCCGACCTCCCTCACGCTCTCAGTCACGAATCGCAACCGTCACTTGCCCAGCTTTTCTTTACGTTTCTGCGATGTCGTCGAAGGCAACGATGTCGATCGAGGTCTCATGATCCCTCTCCTGCCGGCACAGAGTTCTGTGCTCTTGTCCTATCCACTCCTTGCGACGAAACGAGGCCGGATCCGGATTGAAGCCACCCGAGCTCACACGCTGTTCCCCTTCGGTCTGTTCCTCAAGAAAGGGCGTTACCCTATGGAAACGCATCTGCTCGTCAGCCCACCCATCAAACCGCTCACCTTGCGATTCATCGATGAATTAGTCAGTGAGGGGCAAGGAGAATCCATCCCGCAACGAGGAGATGGAACCCAACTCTACAACCTCCGCCTCTATCGACCGGGCGATGACTCCAGAGCGATTCATTGGATGACCACTGCCCGCACGTCTCAGCTAATCGTTCGGGAAACAGAAGCGGAGGATCAAAGGCGGATCACCGTCATCTTGTCAATCGTGGCCCCCGAAGAATGCGACGCCCTCTTCGAGCGAAGCGTGACATTCGTGGCATCACTGCTTTCACAACTGACCGAGCGAACCTACCCTGTGCGACTGATTGTCGGAACGGTGGACTCGGGACTCGGGTCGGGATCCGGTCACCTCTTCGCGATGCTGCGCTTGTTGGCGCTATGCGAACGGCGGGTACCTGGCACTGGTAGTGTCCAATACGGCGAGAGCCTCCCGCTCATGCATAACGACGAGCGAGGCTATACGGTGGCGGTGGTGCCATGGTCGGATCAGGAGGCTTCTGCGAGCCCGGTGCAGGCCGATCGGGTACTCCATGCCGCGCAGCTCGAAGAATTGACACATGCTTTTTGATCGGGCCTTTACCATCAGCTCCATTCTTCTCGCCAGCACGGCGTTCAGTGGGCTCGTATTTGTGCAGAGCGTCCCGCTCTGGCTCGCGTTCCCCACCGTGACCATCCTCATCATCTCGTTGCTTCGCGCTGAAGGGAAGGGAATCATTCGTCGGGCAATGGCCCGGGTCACCGTCTCGGCAACCTTGTGGAATGTCCTGCTGATCTGCGCCTTTCTCATATTACTGATCGACCTCACCCTGGTGTCACAAGACTTGCTCCCGGCTGGTATCCACTTTCTCGTCGTGTTGCTGGATATCAAGTTACTCACGCTTCAACAACGGCATGACTATCGGCATCTCTACGCGATTAGTCTTATGGCCATCTTGGCGTCCGCGGCACTGACGACCGACGCGTGGTTTATCCCCATATTTCTGCTGTACCTGCTTGCGGCGGTCTGGACACTCCTGCTCTATCACTTGACCCACGAAACGGACGACATATCTCCCGGCGTCACACCCTCAAGTACGGCAGCCGGTCACGCGGCATTTCCAAGTGGCATCACACACGGGTTCTTTTGGTTGACCAACGGAACGGCCCTCATGACGATTGCGATGACGCTGACTATTTTCTTTCTCATTCCTCGCATCGGCGCAGGGATGTTTCAGAAAACAAGCGGGGAAACCCTGCGGACGACCGGGTTTTCTGATCGTGTCGACTTGGGCACAATCGGGTCAGTCAAACAAGATCCGCAGATCGTCATGCGAGTTGAATTGCCTGACCAGCCCGCCGTTGAAAAAGAACGACTCTACCTGAGAGGACTCGCGTACGATCAGTATAATGGGCGATCATGGAACCACAGCGAAACCCGACGTCGCTCGTTGAATTCCGTCGATGAAGGACGAGTATTCCTCGTTCGCCCAACCGACCTCCCTCCAGGCAGCCTGTCGATACCCATCCGTCAAGATATTCTGCTGGAAACACTCGATACCCCTGTCCTGTTTGCGGCACCATTCGCTGAACGGGTGAGCGGCGAGTTTCTTACTGTCCTGACCGATACCATTGGTGGGCTGTACCTGCCCTCCCCTCCTTCTTCCCGTATCCGATACTCCGTGACCTCGCACGTGACACGCCTGGCCCAGGACGAACGGACCGCATCGACCCTCGTCTACCCAGACTTTATCCGTTCCCACTATCTTCAGGTTCCTGAGGAATCACAGCTGGTGGCGGACCTAGCCCATCGCGTCACCCAAGAAGCCACGACTCCATTCGGGCGAGTGTTGGCCGTCCACCAACATCTCTTGGGAAATTACCGCTACAGTCTTGACAACGATACGGCCACGATCAGTCATCCGCTCGAGGAATTTCTTTTCACAAGAAAAACAGGATATTGCGAGCATTATGCCACCGCCATGGTCGTGATGCTGCGAACCATAGGCATTCCTGCTCGACTGGTGACAGGGTTTTTGGCCACAGAGTGGAATGAATATGGAGGCTACTTCACTGTGCGCCAGCGAGATGCCCATGCCTGGGTCGAGGTCTATTTTCCTTCCTCAGGCTGGATCATCATGGATCCCACCCCCACCACCGACGCACAGGTCGCTACCAATCGTTGGGAATCCGTTCGCCACCTCGGGGAATCCGTTCGATTACAGTGGGACCGCCTGTTCGTGCGTTATAGTGCGACGGATCAACTGGCAGTCGTTCATGGAGTGCGTGAAGGTAGCGATGCCTTACGAGAACAAGTGAGCCGTTGGGGTTCATTGATCAGTGCTCCCATAGAAAAGGGCTTCAGCGGCTTGGTGC
>JBDTSF010000103.1:0-8680 GCA_039931295.1 Nitrospirota bacterium
CAAGATGCAACAACTCTATACGTCGTTTGTTGCCCACACGACCAAGAAAAGCTAGCCGGATTATTTCTTGTGGTCGATGGCAAGAGGACATTTCAATGTTGGACATACCGCCATGGGTTTTTCACAGCTTGCCAAGGAGACTGTCATGCGTCCGATCCATTATGACCTGATGCCGACCATCATCTCAATAATCGTCGTCGCCGGATTGATGGGCCTGGCATCCTATTCGATTCTTCACGCGCAAGAGTATCCGTCTGATACCACACGAGGCAAAGCCGTGTATGAGCGCCATTGCCAGAAGTGTCACGGTGTCGGAGGCTGGGGGGATGGACCCGACGCGCAGGCCCTCAAGGTGGCGCCGGCCAATTTCCACCGTTTCTCATCTTTCCTGAAATCCGACGAAGAACTCTTGAGGACCATCGAGCACGGGGTCGTCTTCAGCCCCATGCATTCATGGCGAGGCCAGCTGACGGACGGAGAGATGCAGGATGTGGTGGCCTATGTTCGCTTCTTGTCCCAACAGGCACAGTGAGTCGATCGAATCGCAATAGAACACACACATTATTTTGGAGAGCATCAGCATGACGCAATGTACCGTTCTAGCCACGATCCTGGCACCACTCGTTCTTGCCCTGCCGACCATTATCCAAGCGGCCGAACCAAGTCACGCAAGCAGTCACCTCACCGGCTGTGACAGCCCGTACAAAAAGAAATCCGTTCCGCTCAAGCAGCTGCAGGCAATCGTCGCATCACATGAACAGTGGCTCGAACAGCGTGAGAAACCGGAATATCGACGCGCGGATCTGTGCCAGGCAGACTTGCGCACAGCGAAACTCGCCGGGGCCAATCTGGAGCGAGCGCGATTAGAAGGGGCCATCCTCCGACAAGCAAATCTGTACCAGAGTAATCTGTCACAAGCGAGCCTTGCGGGAGCCGACCTCTCCAAAGCCGTCTTGGAAGACAGCAACCTGTCGGGAGCCGATCTCCGGCACGCGCGATTGTCGAACGCGAATCTGTTCCGTGCAATCGGCGATGAAGCGGCGCTCTACGACGCCATCCTGACCGGAACGCAACTGCACGAATCCACCTTCGAACGGGCTCATTTTGAAGGGGCAGACCTCACCTCAGCCGATCTGACGAACGCCTCCTTCATTGACACCTACTTCTATGGGGCCAACCTCTCCCGAGCCACCCTGGAAGGAACCGACCTGATGGGAACCGACCTTCGTCGAACCAACCTGAGCATGGCCAACCTCCATCAAGCCAATTTGCAGGGGGCCCTCCTCGACGGGGCGCGGCTCGACGGAGCCCAGATGGTGGAAGCAGACTTAGAAAGCGCTTATCTCGACGACGCGAGTCTGGTAGGAACAAACCTGCGTGAGGCCATCCTCCGCGGGGCGGACCTGCGATACGCAAATTTCCAATCTGCCGATTTACAGCAGGCAGAGCTGGAAGGAGCCAACCTGGAAGGAGCACGGTTGGTCAAAGCAAACGCGCAGTCAGGCAACCTTCAGATGGCGATTTTCTATAAGGCTATCCTGGACCAAGCGAATTTCCGTGACGCCCAACTCTCACAGGCGGTGCTGATCGGCGCCAGAGGAACCGGCGCCATCTTCACGGACGCGGACCTCAGCGAGATCCATGCGCCGAAAGCCCAATTTCACCGCGCACAATTCACTGATGCAACGATGGAGTCGGCCAATCTCGTCGCAGCGGATCTGAATGGTTCGAACTTCACCCGTGCCAACCTCACCCACGCCAACCTCCAAGAGGCGAACCTCCAAGGCGCCACATTATCCGGAGCTAACCTCACCGGTGCCCGACTCGACGGAGCAAATCTCCACCGCGCGACGTTACATGGAACCGACCTGTCTGCAGTGTCAGGCTTGACGCAGGCCCAACTTGATACAGCCTGCATAGACGAGCAGACAAATTTACCAGCAGAACTCAGCCGGCCAGTTCCCTGCGCGGTGGCAAAGAAGAATACTCCACGCTAGCACATTCACTTCTGTAAATTTTAGAGGGGCAGAAACTGGCAACTGTGAGAATGTCGAGGCGAAATACCGCCTCGGAGTATCCATAGACCCCGTTGTACTGTACTGACAGATTGTCCGTCCGTCCCGCTGATGCCGAATCGGCTGGCCTACGACCGGGGTCTATAGATAGGAACGCACAAATCCCAGGGACTACAGTTGAGTCCCTCTCAGCGATCACGGTACTATGCCGGTCGGCATAGTACGCAGTTTATCGGTGTGTACTATATCGATCAGTATACTCAATAGTTGGGCCAAGAAATATGCGAATGAGCACCACTAGAATTCAGCGATCTCCTCCATAACCAACTCCTGTCTCACTACGGCATCTCTGCATGGCCATCACCGGAAATTGGCTAACGTACTCAATCACAAAACTAGATTTGTTTTGCAACAGCAAGCAAATCGGTTCCGCAACCGGTTTCTTCTTGAAACATGATTCCGGATGGTTCTTGGTAACTAATTGGCACGTATTAGCGGGGCGCGATCCTTGTGACGGCCAACCGAAACACCCCAGCGGCGCTGTCCCAGATGAATGCAGATTCTATGTTAGTTCGCGTCAACCATCAGTTGGCATGGTCTCCAGTCGTCTATTTGCTCGGTGATGCTTCGAATCAGACTGCGACCTGGTTTCAACATCCGATTCGAGGCCAAAACATCGATGTAGGCGCGCTGCCGATAGAATCCAGTGACGTTGGGGTAGGAAAGGATTTACTGGACCCCACGGGCCATGACCCTGACATGTTTATTGATCTCGGACAGGATTTATTCTTGCCAGGCTATCCTTTAGGACTAACTGCGAGCGGCACTATGCCAATCTGGAAGAGAGCGAGTCTCGCATCGTCGCTGGAGGTTGGTCACGGCCTTAGTCTATTTTTTTACGTTGATACCGCTACGAGGGAAGGAATGTCTGGCGCACCATGTTTAGCCATTTCAAACTGGCGGCATTATTCTCTTGACCGCACGACGAACAAGATGCGCGCCGTCGAACGGCCTCTCTCGTGGCGATTTCTTGGCGTGTATTCGGGACGTCTAAACCCAAGTGACAGCTTCGAAGCCCAGATTGGGATTGTATGGCGCGATAGTGTGGTACAGGAGACTATTTCAGGTCGGATAGCGGCCTGCGTGAGATTGGGGTCTGCGAGCTGAATAATTTCCAAACAAAGAAGGCCCAACAAGCAATTCCATCTGACGTCGCCGCTTCGCGGCAGGCCATCTGCTTGTCGAAGAAATCTTGGATGTTCTAATCAAAAGCCATTGCCAGGAGCCACAACACCTAGACAATGTCGAAATTAGGTTTGTTGTTAAAGCAAAAATCGCGCGAGCCCTTACCGGCGTGTTGTTCCCAGATTCGATGTGGCTAATGATCGAGGCTCTGAATACAATCCGAAACGATCTTGCCCATAGCTTGGAAAGCAAGAAACTGAAAGAGAGAATTCTGAAATTCATAAATATAAAGTACGAGCACAACCCCGAGCTACAGCGGGATAACACAAAACTGAGCGAGACCGAAGACTTGGCAAAAGAACTAAAAAAGTCTATCCACTATTTGCTTGGGCAGTTGAGCGTTGCAGAAATCGTTGCCCGTTTTATGGAATATCAGGCCCAACAAAACGCTCCCGCTGACGCGTCAAATACGGCGGCGCGCCCCTGAGCTAGTCATTCTGCATCATAGGGAAGGTAGCTGCGAATCGTGTGGATCGCGGGTTTTTATCCGGGAGGTTCAGAGTCTCGCAGGATGCTCAAAATGACATCCCAGCAAGGCCGCAGGGAGCGGGACGACTGAGGCGTACCCTTGCGGTACGTCGCAGGGAGGCACGCGACTGAGAACGACGCTGGGGGTCATTTTCAGCATCCTGCTATCTTGCATCATCCCACTCCTTGCCATGCACCTCCGACCATATTTCATGCACCATTCGCTGATCGAGTACAAACCATGATGACTTGTCGCGCAGACCCTGCAGGAATTTCATATCCGCATCCTTCAGCGTCTTCGGACGTGGCTTGAGCGCCAGCATTTGATGGACCGCCTCTCGCTCCTTCGGCGAAGGGCGCACCATTTGTCCACCCTCGAAGAATGGATTTTTTCTGGGCGTCTGGTTCAGCTGTGTGAATTGCATCGGGATACGAGGCGTCTCTTCGGCATGCAACACCGAGATCGCCGACGTGGCATTCACGGTGATGGCCAAGAGCAGGACAATACAAATCCTCACAGATGTCATGCGATTCTCTGATTGGGATAAGGTATTCCGTCTGACTTGCGTACCATGTTCATGAGGCGGCTTTAGAGGTAAGCCCCATGGCCGACGGAACCGGATCGAAACGGCTGCCGATCGGCAGCATGAACCCTTGGAGGATATGATTGAGCCACCCGTGAAACGGAACGATTTCATAAGACCCTATCTCGAGATACCCGTCGCCAGTTTGGACGACCAGACTCCCCGAATGCTTGGCCATGATTTCTCCGGGCACTCTCCCGGACGGAGGCCCCTCTTGAGGTTGCGCATCGTAAATCTTGATAGTGGTCCCATTGAGACAGGCGACAAGAGGTTCATAGGGTTGCATCGCGCGCCAGAGATTGGCAATGTGTTTGGCAGACCCACTCCAATCAAGCACGGTGTCGGCGGCCTTTTTCTTTCCAAAATACGTGCGTTCCGCGATATTTTGCGGCTTGAGGTTGACGGTTCCCTCCGCCATGGCGTTGACGGCTTCCGTCAAGAGCGCCGCTGCGGCATGGTGTTGGCGCTGTGTGAGTTGCCCGGCATTCTCATTCTCCCCGACGATCAGTTCTTGTTGGGCGACAATATCGCCCGCATCGATTTTTTCCGTCATGACATGAACGGTCACCCCTGCCACCGATTCCCCGTTCTTGATCATCCAAAACGCCGGATGTGGTCCCCCGTAACGAGGGAGCAGCGAAGGGTGACAGTTTAAGACTCCTAAACGGGGGGTTTGGAGCAGGGCCGGCTTTAAGATCTGAGGGAAGAAAAAGACCACGATCAGATCGATGTTCAAGCACTTCACATATTCAACAAATGTCGGAGAGTTCACGTTGGGGGACGTGATGCGCTGAATCTTTTCCTTATCGAGCCAACGCCAGGTATCGAATCGAGGTGTCATCGTCCGTATCGGTTTGGATCGGCACAACATCGCTCTGACGAACGTCCTGATCGTATAACCAAGACCGTAACCTTTTGGATTTCGTTTCCAGAAAGGGCGGGCCCAGGCAACAATCTCATGCCCGCTGGCTTTCACCTGCCGGCCAAAGTCCCAGTCGTCAACCTCCGAAAGGACCAGGAGCCGTAGCCTGGAGGTTGTCGTGACCGCTTTCGTGTAGAGGTCAGGGCTCATCGCGTTTCACACCGATGTAAGGCCGAACTCTCGATCCTTTTCACTGACAGTTTTGTGCATCGTGAACAATACTTCAATAAAATTCAGCAACATATTCAAGCGAGGCTGATTCGTGACAACGGCAACCACCTCCTCGATGTTCATCATGTGCCCAACTCGGCACATCACAAAAACGTGACGGACTTCATCTTAACATTAGTATTCGGCCGCCCCACGACGGCACCCTCATCAGTTTCCCACTAAATATAGCGTAGCTTCAACCTGTGATGAGTCATCCGACGGTTGACAGAGCTGTGCGCAGCACGTAGCTTGGCACGAATTCCATTGAATGAGGCCATCGTATCGATGAGCCTCCTCTTATTGAGTGAAGACACATTCAGCAACACCAGGTTTCGGACATATGGCTGACCAGGCGCCCAAGATTCCCAGCTATCAGGGGCCTGCGTTCTTTTCCTATGGGTTCAGACCGTTCTTTCTTGGCGCCGCGCTGTTCGCCGGTGTGGCAATCCCTATCTGGATTCTGGTGCTTGCCGAAGTCGGCCATTCGACCTTTCTCCATCCGGCGCGGGACTGGCACGTACATGAAATGGTCTTCGGCTTCCTCCCCGCCGTGATTACAGGATTCCTGCTCACAGCTATTCCCAACTGGACCGATCGCCCACCGATTCGAGGGCCTGAGTTGATCCTGCTCTCGACCCTCTGGCTGGCCGGACGTGTGTTCATCGCCGTTCCATGGTTTACGCCCCTCGTGGCCGCGATTGTCGACGCGGGGTTTCTTGTCGCGGTGGCGGGGCTCGTCTGGCGCGAAATTGTTGTCTCGAAAAGCTGGGATCGCGCGCCCATGGGAGTATTGGTGAGCCTGCTGGCCGGCGCCAATATTCTGTTCCATGTGCTTACCCTGAGCGGGGCGGAAACGGATCTCCCTGAACGTATCGCGATCGCGATGGTCATGATGTTGCTGACACTGATCGGTGGGCGCCTCATCCCCACCTTTACCGGCGAACTCCTGACGAACGCCGGCAGAGAGGAACAGCCTGCATCGTTTTCCCGCTACGATGGCATATCGATTGCGCTTGTAGGATTCGCCGTCGTATCCTGGATTATTCAGCCCCACTCCATGGTGACAGGATGGCTGTTCGTGGCAGCCGGGTTAGCCAATCTGGGCCGTCTGGCACGCTGGTATGGTTGGACCACATGGCGCGAGCCGTTGGTGTTGATCCTGCACTTCGGATACGGCTGGCTCGCACTATCGCTACTCATACTGGGAGACTCAATTCTTGGGGTCGGTCTGCCGCAAGAGGATGCGGTGCATGCGTTTACCGCGGGCGCAGTGGGGGCGATGACTCTGGCGGTCATGACCCGCGCCACCCTAGGCCATACAGGGCGGCCCCGGCATGCTGGTCCTCTGACGGTTCTCATCTATATGCTGGTCAATCTGGGTGCAGTCCTCAGGGTATTCGGGCCACTGACAGGGCTCCCGACGAATCTTGTATTGGGTCTGGCAGCAGGCGGTTGGAGTGGGGCCTATGTGCTGTTCGCCATGATCTATGGACCATTCCTTCTTCGCCCGAGCCTCGACGAGTGACGGTTCATGGGGTAAATTTCTGAGGTCATGGCTGGGCCTCCCTTCTCGCAGGTTGTCGGACTCAAAACCCCGGTATATGCGATCAGCGCAAGATGGTCGGGAGTCTTTTCTGGCCTCCAAAGGGTCATGAAGACTCCCGACCGATTTGATTGCTGATGCTATTCCAGCGGTGGCACCACTCCGGCAAACGTCAGTAGATCGGTGATACGGAAATCCCCTGACGTCACGGACGGGAGCACGGGTGTCCAGTTTGGCCGAGCAGCCAAATAGGACGTCTCATCGGCTTTCAGCAGACCAATGAAAACTTCACCGACGATGCGGCCTCCCACCGGTCCTAAACGGAGGCCATCTTCTATGAGCTCGGCCTCCTTCATAATGTAATACCAGAGTGGCGTACTCTTCTCCATGTCGAAGGGCTTGAGCTCGTCCAGCTGCGCAGGAGTCAATGCCGGCACACCCATTCTTCTCGCAATGGCCTGGCCTGATGGTATTCCGAAATTGACGTGGCGCATGAGATTGCGCGAGGCCAACGACTGGACTCCGTCGGACGGCAGGCCTGGAGCCGGCCCGCGCGAACCTGGAAGCAACATCACGACGCTGGAGAGTTTACTGTCAATTTTTTTGTTCGATCGGAAATTGTTGTCGAATTTGAAGAACGTTTGCCAGTCGACAAACCGACGCGGTGCGCGTTTCCCTCCACGCATATCGTCTGGGTCCGGGTTGTTGGGGTCTTGCGTATCGTCGAAGAGAAAGGCGAAGACCGGGGATCCCCCGGTGGGCCCGAAGTTCAGGCGATAGCTCGGACGAATTTGCGAATGGCCGAAGCGGTAGGCGGCCACGGAAAACTCGATGGGGAGCAACGGATCTTTTGAATGTCTGTCGTGCCGACCGTCCGAATCGTCGTCGATCCGATAGAAGCGCGGTCCTTTTCGGAGGAGGGTATCAACGAGTTCTTGCCCAATCGTCAACGGTAGGAATTCGTGCACGATGATCCACTGATAGTGCCAGCGGACCTGGCGTTGGGTCTTCTTAAAGATCTGTTCAGCCGATTGGTCGGCATGAGCAGGATCGGCGCGCAGGTGGTCGATCACAGCATTGTGAAAGCGGAGCATTGCCAGGTGGAACTGCGCAAGGATCACGTGTTCGTCGTTCCGGCTATCTCCAAGTATGGCGGTATTATTGGGGTCGCGCGGAAGGTCGAACCGGATCGCGCCCTTGCGAGAGACGAGCTCTGAGCCTGGAATGGCCTCGACCTTCATCTTGATCTCGCCGGAACTCAGGTCATACAACTCCGGGGAACCTTGCGGCCCATCGCCATACATGCTGTCCAGATCGAACGCCGCGGTGCGAAAATTCGTCGTCTTTCTCGGGTTGCTCCGTTCGAGCAACGGAGATCTCGGGTCGAGCGTGATATCGTGGTCCAGGAACTGACCGAAGAAGGTCACGCCGGCCGTCATGTTGGGGTTGTCAGGATTGTTTGGACTGAACACCCCGGGATTTGTGATCGATTGAATCGGATCCGTCAGATTATCCAACGCATCGATGACGCCTCCTTTTTCTCCCAGTTTTTTGGCCTGATCACGTGCGGCATCGGTCGGCGGGGCGTAGGGCGGCAGCTCAGGAAACATGCGCGTAAAGGAATTGTCTGGAGTGTGAGGCCGGTCCCGCATGCCAGGGAGGTGCAAATTGTTTTTCCCATCAGCGTGAGCCG
>JBDTSF010000104.1:0-15739 GCA_039931295.1 Nitrospirota bacterium
AGGATGCTGAAAAAGTCTGCCAGCTTCGTTCTCGGCTCATCGAAATCCTCAACGTGCCCCAGAGGGTACGCCTCCGGTTTCGACTCGCCTGCGGCCTTGCTGGGCAAACATTTTGAGCATCCTGCTGGGACTATTCCCTGTTGTGCCACACAGACGGACCGTTTAGTTTTCGGGTTCACCATGGTTCTCTCGTAGCCTGCTAGGACACCATCAATAAATGAGCACTCCCCAACTCGACAAAGTATACGATCCCAAGGCAGTCGAAGCACGGTGGTCTCAGATCTGGCACCAGCAAGGCTATTTCCACGCCTCGCCAACCCACCCAGGCCAACCCTACTGTATCGCTATCCCTCCACCCAATGTCACAGGTTCGCTCCATGTCGGCCACGCGCTGAATCATTCGATTCAGGACATCCTCATACGCTGGCGGCGCATGCAAGGCCGTAATGTGCTGTGGCTGCCCGGCACCGATCATGCCGGAATTGCCACACAGAACGTGGTGGAAAAGCAGCTCATGGCCGAAGGCGTTTCCCGGGAATCCCTTGGACGGGAACGCTTCATCGAGCGCGTCTGGCAATGGAAGGCCGCCTCCGGGGATACCATTATTCGTCAACAAAAACGGCTTGGTGAGTCCTGCGACTGGGATCGCCTTCGCTTTACGATGGACGAAGGACTGTCGAAAGCCGTTCTGGAAGTCTTCGTCCGTCTCTATGAAGACAAACTGATTTATCGAGGAGAGCGACTGATCAATTGGTGCCCCCGCTGCATGACCGCACTGTCGGACATCGAAGTCGAGCACGAAGACGTGAAAGGGAAGCTGTATTCAATCGATTACCCGCTCGAGCACGATCCAACGATTCGTCTCACCGTCGCAACGACGAGGCCGGAAACCATGTTCGGCGATACCGCGGTGGCGGTCCATCCGGAAGACCCCCGCTACAATCGATTGATCGGCCAACGAGTCCGTCTCCCTCTCACGCACCGCCTGATTCCAATCGTAGGCGATGCTATTCTCGTCGACCTGGAGTTCGGGACAGGCGCCGTCAAGATTACGCCGGCACACGACTTCAACGACTTTGAAGCAGGCGAACGGCACGGACTTCCACGCCTTGCGATCTTTGACCATCAGGCGTTACTCGATCCGCAAGGCCTCAAAATAGCCGGCGTGGATCGAGCTGTCATTGAAGAGGTGGCAGGCTTACCCGCCATCAAAGCCCGATCCAAAATCGAGCAGCTCTTGAAAGCACGCACGCTCCTCACGAAAGTCGATGACCATAAAATGGCCATTGGAAAGTGCTACCGCTGCAAAACCGTGGTCGAGCCCTATCTGTCTCCGCAGTGGTTCGTCAAGATCAAGCCCCTGGCCGGGCCTGCGATTCAGGCCGTTGAAGACGGACGTATTCGGATCATTCCAGAGGAATGGACGAACAATTATCTGGGATGGATGAGGGATATTAAAGACTGGTGTATCTCCCGCCAAATCTGGTGGGGGCACCAGATTCCTGCCTGGTATTGCTGCCACTGCAATAAAGAGCTGATCATTGAGGGTGCGGCAACGGCGGCCTCAGCCACGCACGCGCCTCGATTAACGATTCTCCAGGGAGCGATTCCGATTGTGGGGAAAACCGCGCCGACAATGTGCCCCGGATGCGGAGGTCAGCAGTTTATTCAGGAACCAGATGTCCTCGATACCTGGTTTTCTTCAGCCCTCTGGCCTTTTTCCACACTGGGATGGCCTGAACAAACTCCCGATCTCAAAACGTACTACCCGACTTCAACCCTCGTGACCGGCCTCGACATCCTCTTCTTTTGGGTGGCCAGGATGATCATGATGGGCCTGAAATTTATGGGGGATGTCCCCTTCCGCGATGTCTACGTCCATGCCCTCGTGCGAGACGCCGAAGGGCAAAAAATGAGCAAGTCGAAGGGGAACGTCATCGATCCACTGCACGTGATGGAGCAGTTCGGCACCGACGCGCTACGGTTCACGCTCGCCTCAATGGCGTCACCGGGACGCGACATCAAACTCGCGGAAGAACGGATCGAAGGCTACCGGAATTTCGCGAACAAGATCTGGAACGCGGCTCGTTTTAGCCTGATAAACCTCGATGGACCACGAACGGCCATCGCGCCAGCCGAACGCACGTTCCCCGACCGTTGGATTCTGAGTCGCCTCAATCACACCATCCAGCTGGTCACATCCGAGTTAGAAGCCTATCGGTTCGATCGTGCGACACATGCGCTGTACCAATTCATCTGGCACGAGTACTGTGACTGGTACCTTGAATTGATCAAACCGACACTCCAACACCTAGACAGCCCGGACGCGCCGGGAACCAGACAGACCCTCGTCGACACGCTAGAGACGACAATGCGTCTCCTGCATCCATTCATGCCGTTCCTCACCGAAGAGATCTGGCACACGCTCCCCCACCAGGGAGAGAGCATCGTGATTCAGAATTATCCGACCGCTGACTCTGCCTGGATCGCACCGGAGATGGAGGAACGGTTTATACTGCTCGATCAGACCATCGGCGTCGTACGCGCATCCCGCGTGCTCTTGAACTATACGCCGGGGCAGAAGATCACATTCTACCTCGCACACGACGAGCCTCAGCAACAGGACCACCTACACCACCTCCGAAACTACCTTGCACATCTCGGTCGAGGCACGGTCGATCTAGCCCCCATGACGACGTGGCCGACCAGCAACCTCCTCCGGTTGGTGCGGGAGGGCTTATCCGTCGGTATTGCGATCACAGGTGAGGTTGATCTCAACAACGCGCTGGATCGGATCATCAAGGAACAGTCCGAACAGACAAAGGAAATCATGCGATTGGAGGGGAAGCTCCGCAATCAGGAATTTACCGCCAAAGCCCCGGCTGAGGTCATTACCGATCACCAACATCGACTGAAAAGTCTGCGCCAGGATCACATCATGCTCGCCAGCAGTGAGCAACAGTTGCGCACCATGCTGGGAACATAAACGATGGTCAGACCTCCGGTTGCCGACATACGGCGCGCTGTTCGGGTGGCGCTCCAGGAAGATCTTCCACTCGGCGACGCGACGACCGTTGCACTGTTTCCCATTCCAGCACCAGCACGCGCCCGCATCGTCGCCCAACAATCGTTGGTTGTCGCCGGTCTCGCGGCAGCCTTGCACACCTTTCGGACCGTGGATGCATCCCTTGTCTTGTCCATCCAGCACCATGATGGAGAACAGGCACAGGAGGGAGCATGTCTCCTCGAAATCGAAGGCGATGGGCGATCAATCCTAAAGGCCGAACGAGTCGCCTTGAATTTTCTCCAACACCTCTCCGGCGTTGCCACCTTGACGCGACGATTTTGCAACGCAGTTCGCGGATATCCTGTGACCATCTTAGATACGAGAAAGACGATCCCGGGCTTACGGGCGCTTCAGAAATGGGCCGTCCTCCTCGGAGGAGGTACGAATCACCGCCGGTCGCTGAGCGATGGTGTCCTCGTCAAAGATAATCATCTCGCGCTCCTCACGCACGCGCCCATGCCCATCCGAACGGCTTGCCGCAAAGCCAAAACCAACGCCCCTCGCGGGATGATCGTCATTGTGGAAGTGGAATCCTTGGATGAGGTCCGGCAGGCCGTCGCAGGACAAGCCGACATCATTTTACTGGATAATATGAGCCCGGAGACCGTCCGTCACGCTATCCAACTGATCAAGGGGCGAGCCGTGGTTGAAGTGTCGGGAGGAATCACGTTGAAGAATGTACGCGCGATGGCGGCCGCCGGCCCCGATCGTATCTCTATCGGAGCCCTGACCCATTCAGCCCCCGCCGCGACGCTCAGCCTGGTGCTCGAACCACTCCGCCGACAGCGTCAGCCTGGCAAATAGCGAAAATTGGACATGCATGAATGTTGAGGTTCTACACATGTACGATAACAAAATCTTGTTCCCACAGGATGCTCAAACAGTTCGTCCAGCAAGGCCGCAGGCGAGTCGAAACCGGAGGCGTACCCTCTGGGGTACGTGGAGGATTTCGATGAGTCGAGAACGAAGCTGGCGGGTTGTTTCAGCATCCTGCTAAGCAGCCAGTGCAACCTTCGCCACCACTCACACGCGACACGATCATCAGCACGCTCGCAACCACGTGGCTGGGGCGCCGCATCGAACTATTCGACTGCCTCCCTTCAACCAATCGGGAAGCCGTTCAGCTTGCACAGGCAGAAGTGGAACATGGCACGGTCGTCGTCGCTGAAAGCCAAACCGCAGGACGAGGGCGTCTTTCCAGAACATGGTTTTCTCCCCCAGGCATCAATCTCTACTGTTCCATCATCCTCAGAACGGCACGTCCACCTGAGCGCCTCACAGAATGGCTCTCCTGGCTCCCATTGGTCTCTGCACTGGCCGCAGCTGAAGCGATCGAACAGGTCTCCTCCACCCACGTCTCCGTGAAATGGCCCAACGATCTCCTGATCTCGGAACGAAAAGTCGGCGGAATTCTCTGTGAAAGCGGGACGGGAGCACGATCAGACCCGTTCCAAATCATCGGAATCGGTATCAACGTCAATGGTGAGGAGGATGACTGGCCTGCTGACCTGCGCGACTCAGCCACGTCGATCCGGCAGGAACGGAAGATGGTTGTCGACCGCAACAGACTGCTTGCGCAGCTGCTTCTCGAACTCGAACACTGTCTCGATGAATTAGCGATTCACGGAACGAACCGACTCGCATTGGCCTACCATCAACGCTGCTCAACCATCGGCATCACTGTACGAGCCACGTTGGCTGGTGGAGAGGTCATCGTGGGGCTTGCCGAGGGAGTCGGCCATGATGGATCCTTGCACGTACGGCCACAGACAGCGCATCCTCATTCAGATGCGCAGGAAATTGTCACCTTACGTGTGGCTGACATCATCCACGTGAGGACGTAGCAGAATGCTGAAACAGTCCTCCAACATCGTTCTCGCATCGTTCAGACCCTTAACGGGGACCCGGCCGCCTCACCACTCGACGGCGCGCACAGACGTGGTGCTCCTTATTCGTCGCACCGTGCGCCCCAAAGGGTACGCCTTCGGGCCTTCACTCGCTGCGGCCTTTCCGCGGAACGGCGCGTCTCGACGCGCCGGGGTTGGGCGGGTGAGAAGTCTGAACTGTTTGAGCATTCTGTGGAGATGTATCCTGATGTCCCAGACACGCGGATCGCGAATGCCAGGCTGGTAACTCAGTTTCCCTAGCCTGCTGGCCAAACAACCCAATCAAAACGTACAATAGGTCTCATGCTCCTCGTCGTCGATATCGGCAACACCAACATTGTCTGGGGCGTCTATGACGACC
This sequence comes from Nitrospirota bacterium, assembly GCA_039931295.1. GTDB lineage: Bacteria > Nitrospirota > Nitrospiria > Nitrospirales > Nitrospiraceae > Palsa-1315. Next base: position 5,315 of record JBDTSF010000104.1, read on the forward strand.
GCACCCTGGCGGCCCATTGGCGATTGGCGACGGACGTCAAAAAAACATCGGACGAGTACGGCATCCTCTTTTCCAATCTGCTCACTGCCGCGGGGATTCTTTCTCAACGCCTCTCCGGGGCCATCATCTCCAGCGTCGTACCTGCGCTGACTGGAACCGTCGCAAATATGCTGGACCATTATTTTCATCAGCGTCCCCTGATCGTCACCTCGGACACAGATACGGGGCTCACACTTCGCTATGCCAACCCAAAAGAAATCGGCAGCGACCGGCTGGTGAATGCGGCAGCCGCGTATCATAAATATCGCCGCGATCTCATCGTCGTCGATTTCGGCACCGCCACGACCTTTTGCGCCATTACAGCAGCGGGCCACTATTTGGGAGGCGTCATTTCCCCTGGCCTTGGAATTTCAGCGGAAGCTCTGTTTACACGAGCCGCCCAACTTGCCAAAGTGGAATTGATCCGCCCCAAAACCGTGATCGGCACCGACACAGCTAGTAGTATTCAGGCTGGCCTGTTATTTGGCTATGCAGGACTCGTCGATACCGTCGTCCGACGAATGGAGCAGGAACTGGGACGCTCCGCATACGTCATCGGGACTGGAGGGCTCAGCTCCATCCTGGCAGCCGAAACCACATCTATTCAAAAAATCGAACCGTTCCTAACGTTGGAAGGTCTCGAACTGCTCTATCGACGATCCCAGAATAGTCGCCCTCCCACCCTACAAGTCTAGCTCGCATAACTCATGAACGCTGCTGCAGCAACTGCCGCTCTTGAAGCGAGTGTGGAGGCAAGCGCTGGCCCCCAGAGCGATTTTGTATACAGCCCTCATGAGTATTGCAGGTGGAAGACCGCCAAGTCCCTGCACAAGTAATTAATTTTTCTGGCCCGGTTGACTTTAGGGGCCCTGTGGCTATCTTCAGACGAACACAGGAGTCTTTCATGGAAGAGGAACAGCAGAACGCGAATATAATCCAGAACTTGGATGCTCTATCACCCGGCAATGGCTCCGTCACGAAGGATATTGGGGATACGGGCCTGGTCTCCGAGCTTCAGTTGGCTCTCGCAGCAAAGGCTGAAGAGGTAACGGGCTTGAACGACAAATATCTTCGACTGGCCGCCGAGTTCGATAACTACAAACGCTTAGCTCAGAAGGACCAGCGCGACCAGATCCGGTTCGGCAATGAGCACTTGCTCAAGGAACTGTTGCCGGTCGTCGACAATCTCGAGCGGGCCATCAAGTCCTCACGAGAGGGAGCGGGAAGCGACGTCCTGATCCAAGGTGTGGATCTCACCCTCAAACAGTTGACGGGAGCCCTGGCGAGGTTTTACGTCGTACCGGTGGAGACGATCGGCCGACCGTTCGATCCTGCCACTCATCAATCCGTCACCTCCGTTGCCTCTGAGACGGTACCGAAGCAGCACGTGGTCGACGAGTTTCAGCGAGGCTATCTTCTACACGACCGCATCTTGCGGGCGGCCATGGTGAGCATATCGTCAGGGCAAGCCGACGACGCACCGTGAACAGACAACACGATCAGTTGATCGTAACAATTTCAAAGACAGACCAAGTGAGGAAGGAGTAGGCACATGGGCAAAGTAATCGGCATCGACCTTGGAACCACGAACTCCTGCGTTTCTATCATGAGCGGCGGCGAACCGGTCGTGATCGCCAATGCAGAGGGGGCCCGGACAACACCGTCCGTCGTCGCCATCACCGAAAAGGGCGAGCGCCTCGTCGGACAGATTGCCAAGCGCCAGGCGATCACGAATCCGGAGAATACGATTTTTTCCGTGAAGCGCCTCATGGGCCGTAAGTTCAACAGCAATCAGGTGGCAGACGCCGCCAAGCGGTTGCCCTACAAGGTAATCGAGGGAGACAACGGCGACGCATACGTCGAATTGCGCGGCAAGCGCTACAGCCCGCCGGAAGTCTCTGCCATGATTTTGCAGAAGATGCGGCAGACCGCGGAAGACTATCTCGGTGAAAAAGTCACCGAAGCTGTCATCACCGTCCCGGCCTATTTCGACGACAGCCAGCGGCAGGCCACCAAAGATGCAGGCCAAGTCGCGGGCTTAAACGTCCTCCGGATCATCAACGAGCCGACCGCCGCGGCCCTCGCGTACGGCCTGGACAAAAAGAAGGACGAGCGGGTAGCCGTCTACGATTTGGGCGGCGGCACGTTCGACGTGTCCATCCTTGAGATCGGCGACGGCGTCTTTGAAGTGAAGTCGACCAACGGAGATACCTACCTTGGGGGCGACGACTTCGACCAGCGCGTCATGGATTGGTTGGTCGATGAATTCAGGAAAGATCAAGGCATCGATCTTCGCAAGGATCGTATGGCTCTCCAACGCCTGAAAGAGGCGGCGGAACGTGCCAAGATCGAACTCTCTTCGTCTCAGGAAACCGAAATCAATCTGCCCTTCGTCACCGCAGACGCCAATGGGCCGAAGCACCTGGTCATGAAGTTGACCCGTGCGAAACTTGAACAGTTAGTCGACGACCTGGTGAAACGATCGATCGAGCCCTGTAAGAAAGCCCTCTCCGACGCCGGCGTCTCCGCGAGCGACATCAAGGAAGTCGTGCTCGTCGGCGGCATGACCCGCATGCCAAGAGTCATTCAGGCCGTGAAAGAATTCTTCGGAAAAGAACCGCACCGTGGCGTCAATCCTGATGAAGTGGTCGCAATCGGCGCCGCTATTCAAGGCGGTGTGCTCAAGGGTGAAGTGAAGGACGTGCTGCTCCTCGACGTCACACCTCTCTCGCTGGGCATCGAAACCCTCGGCGGTGTCTTTACGAAGTTGATCGAGCGAAACACGACCGTCCCAACGAAAAAGAGCCAGGTATTCTCGACGGCAGCCGACAATCAAACCGCTGTGACGATTCGAGTCTTCCAAGGCGAGCGCGAGATGGCTAACGATAACAAGCTCCTTGGCCAGTTCGATTTGGTGGGGATTCCTCCTGCGCCACGCGGAATGCCGCAAGTCGAAGTCACGTTCGACATCGATGCCAATGGCATCGTCCATGTCTCGGCCAAAGACTTGGCGACGCAAAAGGAACAGTCCATCAAGATCACGGCGTCCAGCGGCTTAAGCAAAGAAGAAGTCGAAAAGCTCGTAAAGGATGCACAGGCCCATACCGACGAAGATAAGAAGCGGCGGAGGACGGCCGAAGCCAAAAACCAGGCCGATACGCTGATCTATCAGACGGAAAAGAATCTGAGCGAGCACGGCGACAAAATCGCGACGGAGGATAAGACCAAGATCGAAGAAGCCGTGGCCGAGCTGAAGAAAGCGATGGAAGGAACGGACCCAACAGCCATCGAATCAGCGACCCAAACATTGACGACGGCGTCCCACAAGTTGGCCGAGGAAATGTATAAGAAGGCTTCGGCATCGACAGCAGCCGGCAGCGGTACCGATACAACAAGTGGAAACGGAACTGGAACCGGCGAGACTAAAACAGATGAAAAAGTCGTTGACGCAGAATTCGAAGAAGTAGACAAAGACAAGAAGTAAGATAGAATACCGTCAGTGAGACCGAGCTTCACAACACAGGGGGCTCGGTCTTGCTGCACTGTCACCCAGAGAGACGGCGTCCGTGTCTAAACGTGATTATTACGAAACCTTAGGCGTCGAACGAACCGCGTCCGACGACGAACTCAAAAAAGCCTATCGGAAGATGGCCCGCCAGCACCATCCCGATCTGCACACGGGAGAGGCCCAGAAGAAAACGTCGGAAGAAAAATTCAAAGAAGTCAATGAAGCGTACGAGACCCTGAGCGATCAGGAAAAACGCAAACGCTACGACATGTTCGGCCACGCTGGAGCCCAGCAGGGTGGAGGAGCGGAAGGGTTCGGCGGGAGCGGCTTCGGCGATGCCTTTAACGACATCTTCGAAGATTTTTTTGGTGGACAGCGCGGCGGCAGTCGAACGGAACGCGGCAACGACCTCCAATATAATCTGGAACTGACCTTTGAAGAGGCCGTCTACGGGAAAGATGCCAAACTCAAAATCCCGCGATGGGAAATGTGCAGCGATTGCAAAGGGAGCGGAGCGAAGAATGCCTCGTCGGTCAAGACTTGCCCGAGTTGTAAAGGGGCAGGACAGATGCGGTTCCAGCAAGGATTCTTCAGCATCACCCGTCCCTGCGGCCAATGCGAAGGGGCAGGACGAATTGTCACAGAACCCTGCCCTGCCTGCCAAGGGCGTCAACGCACGTATCGAGAACGGACCATCGCCGTCCACATCCCGGCCGGTATCGAGTCAGGTATGCGGCTACGCCTCTCAAATGAAGGAGAGCATGGAGTCAATGGAGGTCCGCCAGGCGATCTCTATGTGGCGATTACCGTCAAGCCGCACCCTGTCTTCCAGCGTCAAGGGCAGGATATCGTCTGTGACGTTCCGATTCAGTTTGTCACAGCGGTACTCGGAGGAAAGATTGAGGTCCCCACACTGAAAGGCACGACAATCATCAAGATTCCAGCCGGCACACAACAGGACAAGACCCTTCGTATCAAAGGCTTGGGTGTTCCCAGTCTCAAGAACCACGATACAGGCGACCAATTATTTGTCATCAAGATTCAGACCCCCACCAAACTGACTGCTCGTCAGAAAGAATTGCTTCAAGAGTTTGCCAAAGAGAGCGGCATGTCGATGGAAGAGGACAGCGACGGCTTCTTCGACAAAATGAAGACTTTCTTCGAATAGCACCATCGGCTAACGTCCAAACATCGGCATTATGTCCACGTTCTTCGTCGGTCCCGACGCCATCACTCCCCCTACAATCCGCATCACCGGCGACCTCCTCCATCATCTTCGCAATAGTCTCCGCTTACGCCTGGGGGACGCCCTTATCTTGAACGACGGATGCGGAGCCCGCTATCGCGTAGAAGTGACCCATCTGACCGCACAGGTCATCGATACCCGCATCATCGACCGACAAACCGAGCCGGCGCGCAAGAACGTACCGATTGTATTGGGGCAAGCTTTAATCAAGGGCGACAAGATGGATTGGGTTATTCAGAAGGCCACAGAGCTCGGAGTGGCTGCCATTGTTTCCATTCACAGCACACACAGCGTCATCAAGCCCAACCCGGAACGCCTGGAACATCAACGGTCCAGATGGGAACGTATTGCGCGAGACGCGGCACAACAATCGGAACGATGGACCATTCCGACCATCGCAGACCCGACAGACCTCGTAGGAATCTGCCGACAATACGCTTCTGCACCTCTGAAGGGGATGCTCGTGGAACGTTCCAGCGGCCCTTCGCTCGCTACCGTCCCGTTACCGCTAGATTGTCAGCATCCGATTGTCTTGTTAGTGGGGCCGGAAGGGGGATGGGCGGCTGATGAGCAACGCTTCGCACAAGAACAGGGCTTTCTTCTGCTCACCCTCGGCCCACGAATCTTGCGGGCCGAGACCGCCGCGATTGCCGCGCTCAGTATTCTCCAGTCACGGCTCGATGAAATGGCCCTCGTCGTTCGTGAAGCGTGAAACGTCCGAGTCCGGAAACGAACGACGCTTCACGAGATAGGCTTCACGGATTTCAACTGCTTGTCAGCGCCCTATGGTCAGCCGAACAATCGTGCCGCTTTCTCCGCTGGCCCATCCCTGTGTCCCATCGGGAAACGCCAGACCGAATAAGGAGACTTTTGCAATCGCGCCCTGTTCCGTCCAGGTAAAGCCACCATCGGTCGTCCGATAGACCATGCCTCGTTCCCCCACTATCCATCCGGTTTGCGGGTCAGTAAAGCGGACCCGCAAGAAGTCGGTCAGCTTCGTACAGGTACGGGCGCAGGGCAGCGTGCGATCGATCCATTGCGCACCACCGGTGGTCGTGTGAAATATGGCGCCGGCGTTCCCCACGGCCCAGCCAGTCGATACGTCCGTGAAATAGACATCGAACAGGGTGGCAGCACCCTGTGTCTCTTGCGGGATCCAGGTGATTCCGCCATCATCGGTCATCAAGACAGTCCCCACCGCCCCGACGATCGTCCCATGACGCGCGCTCAGAAATTGTACGCCATAGAGAGCCGCACTCGTCTTGCTCGTTTGATCGAGCCAGTGGATCCCGCCATCCTTCGTATGAAGAATCGTTCCGTTACCACCCACCACCCATCCCTCACTCGCCGATACAAACGAAAGGCCATAGAACGATACTTGTGTCTCGACGAGTTGCTGATGCCAAGTGTTCCCTCCATCCTGGCTCCGGAGAATTGTCCCATTGGCTCCGACAGCCCAGCCCTGATTCTCGGTAAAAAAGAAAACGGCTGACAGGCTGGCCGTGGTACCGCTGGCGATCTTCTTCCACTTTTTCCCGCCATCGACCGTCTTCAGAATGGTGCCGCTTGACCCGACCGCCCAACCCTGCTCAGCCCGATGAAAATAGAGCCCCATCAGAAAGGCTTCCGTATGGCTCACTTGAGGGGTGGCGGTCAGAGGAGAGTCAGCCGTCCACGCCGGGGAGGCACACAGTAGCATCGCCAACGCTCCAATCACGACGCATCGACCACACAGTAGAGAGGACGCCCACCATAATCTAGCAGGCTGCAGAAAAACTCGGTGGACACGCCAGAATTTCATTGGTCTATACGTCTGGGATAACAGGAGCACACCACGCAGGATGCTCAAAAAGACCGTCCAGCAAGGCCGCAGCCGAAGAAAGCACCGGAGGCGTAGCCTCTGGGCTACGTTGAGGATGCTTTCGAGGTGAGAACGATGCTGGCAGACTTTTTCAGCATCCTGCGGGACGATCCGTCTCTCACTGGTTAGTGTCGGCGTCCGGGCGGTTTTTATTGAAGTAGCCTGAATCCGGCATGCCCTTCGCTTCAATGGTGAAGCTGCCTGCTTCCCTTGACAGCCATTTTTTCGGAGTACAACAGGTTCCATCCGGCAGCACATCCCAGGAGCCGCGCCGCACCACCAGCGGGCCAGTCGCCAGCTCATTGAAGAATTCATTGCGCTTCCCCAACCCATACAGGTGGCGATGAGGTACACGCACGACAATCTCCGTATCCGTCCAGGACATGACGTGCGCCGCGATGTTGCTGAACAGCACTTCCGTGCGCGACACATTTTCGCCCAACTCGATATCCTCTCGTCGCTTGTAGGCCCCCTGATTGAGACCGAGGTACGCATGCTCAGCGGTCTTCAAGAACGAGCCAAACCCCGCCCCCTTGATGGTGATCAGCTCATCGAGTCCCCCCGATTGCGGGCTATAGGAATCGATCTGCGGCATCACCACCGTAAAAGCCCCCGCTTCAGTCTTGAGCGTGTCCTTCACCGCGCAACACGTCCCGTCAGGATTGGGCTTCGTTGCGCCTCGATAGATCACAACTGGCCCACTTTTCGCGCTAAACGGCACCCACACATCGATCCGATCGTCTTGCCAACGATAGATGATGGCGCGGACCCCGCCGATATCAACTCGATTCTCTCCTATGTTGAAGTCCGTAAAGGCATAGGGTGTCGATCCACTTTCAGAGTAGAACCCGAAATGTTCCCCACTGATTCTGAGCAACGTACCGATCGGGGCGGCCGGAGGCGTCAAGGCGATGACTTTTGGCACATGAACCGTAAAGACTCCGACCGTACGCTCACGTCCCTGCATGGTCAGTACGATAGGTCCAGTGTCTGCATCCATCGGAAGATGTACGACAATCGCGCTGTCGGACCACTGAGCAATAGTGGCGAGGTGCCCTCCGAACGTCACCTTGTCACCGACTCCCTTCTCGGCGCCGAAGCCTTGGCCGAAAAAGACGACCTTCGTGCCGACCGGCCCGCTCACCGGATCGACGCGAATGCTCGGAATCAACTTCAGCGGGACGGCATTGCTCACCTTGTACTGGACCGGAGCACAACAGGAACCATCCGGCAAGGGATCCGACGAAGCCAGTCGAACCACCACCTCGCCCGACGTCGCGTTGGTGGGAACCTCGACTTCGATGATATTGTCCTTCCAACGACGTGGTCTGACTACCACGCTTCCGATCATCACATCGTTGACTCCGAACATCGTATTGGGATCGCGCGGGCCGGCCGTGACACCGAAGTGTGCACCGGTAATCTGCAGAGTATTCCCTGGCTCGATTTCTACCGGCGTGACAGCCGTAATCGTCGGCTGCACCACGGTCAACGTTCCGGCAGCCATCCTCTTTTTCCCAGCCAGGACTTCAACGGGGCCGGATTGAGCCTGGAATGGAACCTTCACCTCGATCAGGTCGGGCTCCCATCGTTGAATCAATGCAGGGACCCCACTGACAGTCACGTGATTGACGTGCACGGATCGAAATGTGCCGAACCCCTTTCCACCGATCGAGACCGTAGCGCCTGGGACCGCCGTTGATGGGTGTAGCTCAATCGCGGAAGGGGTCGCCGCAACCACGGCAACGGTCAGGCTTGCCCACAACACTATGGTGCTCAACCCGGTGACGAACATATTCATGAATAGATCCCTGTCAGACAAGAATACGGTACGGATTCCCTACGCGTGGCATGAAGATTTCACACGCTGGAGGTGAAAAATGTGGATCCTATGAAAAACGAAAGACCGGTTGAACTATAGCAAGTGGGTTTTTAGAGAGTCAATCCGGCGTGTCCCGCCCGATCAGCGTTCGGAGACTGTGGGAGAGATCTGTCAGGAGACGGAAAAGATCACTTCGATTTCGATAGGAGCCCCGCGAGGCAATTCAGCAGCCCCTACAGCCGCGCGTGCATGACGCCCAGCGGCTCCAAAGATCGCAACCAGGAGGTCCGAGGCTCCATTGAGTACTTGGGGCTGCTGCACAAAACCCTCCGCTGAGGCCACATGCCCGACGACCTTCACGACACGCGTAATTCGGTCTAACGCCCCGAGCTCCTGCTTCGCAATCGCCAAGGCATTCAGGATTGCGAGCTTGGCCGCCTCCATTCCTTGCTCAACCGTCAAATCGCGACCGAGCTTACCAGAGAAAGCCAACTGCCCGTCTCGCATGGGGAGGACGCCAGATAGAAACAGGAGATCTCCAACCCGGACGGCCGGAACATAGGTCGCCAACGGTTGCGGCGGCAGCGGGAGATCAAGATGCAGTTCTTTCAGTTTGAGTTCAAATGACATTCCGAAGATCCTGGCGCTCGTACTCATTACATTTCACATTTCACGTCTCACGCATCACCCTGCGCGGAGCGCATCGAGGAAACTTTCCCCTGCTGGCAGTTGCCCCCCTTGCAGCGCTTCTACGATGGTATGACCGATATCAGCGGCGGATGTCCTGATGCCGAGATGAACCCCATGTGCCAACTTGGGCCCCGTGGCCAAGAGGGGAACATACTCCCGCGTGGCCATCTGATCCGCCCTCGTGATATCCCGTCCATGATCACCCGTCAGAATGAGCAGATCGCCCGGACGAAGCTGTTCCAATAAACCGGGAAGTTGTCGATCGAACTCATGGAGGGCCGCCGCTGACTGTCCCGCATCCGACTCCAGAACTCCGAGCCCGGCAACGATCAATCCTCGCGGAATTTTTCTAAACATCCCTATCACCTCAGCGAGTAATGAGGTCCAGTGCGCAGCAGGAACAGAGCGAGTGAGCCCCCGGCCACTGAACAAATCGCCGACTTTCCCGACCCCGGTTATGATCTGACTCTCACGATTGAGCACATCGAACATGGTCGATCCGGAAGGTTCAAGCACGAACTCCCGGCGTTGTGGACTGAACTGCACCCCACCGGCGTCATCCACAAGCGGGTGGGCTGACACACGCACAATCCCCCAAGGATCTTTGAGGAGTTTTCTTGCATCCCGGCAGCGCTGAAAAAACTCGTCCCGACGCATCGCGCCCTCGTGCATCGCGACATGGCAGGTTCGTCGTCCGTCGGTCCACACGATCAGCGCACCGGAGGACAGATGATCCTCCTCGCACTCGCGCAATATAGCCGTTCCGGAGGCTCGGCGATTGCCGACGAGCTTCCGTCCAAATGCCTGTTCGAGGACCGCAACCATATCAGAGGGAAATCCGTTGGGATAGAGCAGCCCAGCAACGTCCGTCAGCTGACCGGCCATTTCCCAGTAGCCGGCTACGGAATCCACTTCTTTTGAGAGGAACCCAACACGACCGAAACAGCCTTCCGGCTGCCCCATCGTCCGCACACCTTTGATCTCCGTGATGTGGCCAAGCCCGAGCCCTTCCAGCGTGGGAAGAGTGAGCCCTCCAACGGCCTCAGCCAAATGAGACAACGTATTGGAGCCGGCATCTCCGTATTCCGCCGCATCGGGCATAGCCCCGACGCCGAGTCCATCGATCACCAGCACAATCACACGCGTAATCATGGGCGCACTATAGCAGAAGTGGGGTGCATCGGATATGAAGTTGGCTTAGTTATAAGGTACCCGATTGTCGCCGTTGCCACTCCGCTACGATCGCGAGACTGGCGCTG
>JBDTSF010000105.1:0-2584 GCA_039931295.1 Nitrospirota bacterium
ATGAAAATATTGGCAGTCGACACGGCAACCTCATGGCAGAGTGTGGCGATCCTCGATGACTCACGTGTGCTCGCCCGTCACGACCAGGATGCGGCTGGGTCGCATGCAAAGTTGTTGCTGCCGACGATCGATCGATTATTTTGCGAGACGGGGCTGACTATCAAACAGTTGGATGGCCTGGTGATGTCGATCGGTCCCGGCTCTTTCACGGGACTTCGTGTCGGACTGGCCACGCTGCTGGGGTTTCGAACGATTAGCCGGCTTCCCTTGGCGGTCGTGCCGACATTGGAGGGTATGGCCTGGAATCTCAGAGGAACCTCAACGCTTCTCTGTCCCATTCTCAATAGCCGGCGCGGGGAACTCTATTGGGCGCTGTTTCGATGGACCAGCGATGATCGTTTGGAGCGAGTGTTGTCGGAACAGGTGGGCACACCACATATGCTAGGGAGCAGTCTCAGTGAATCTGCCCTCCTATTCGGCGAAGGTTGGACGGTTGAAGAGTCAGCCATCCGAGCGTCTATTTCTCCAACCATCACAGTGAGCGAGGCGCCTGAATCTTTCATGAAACCTTCAGCTGTCTCGATCGGGCAGCTGGGACTTGAGCGGCTCTGGCGAGGTGAGTGCGCGGGAGTCGGTATTAGTCCGTTATATGTGCAGCGCACCGCAGCAGAACTGAAGTACGAGGAGTCGGGGGGGATTTCGCCTGTAGCCCTCCGTCAAGAGCGGGTTGCACGAAAAGTGAGGGCGCGCCAGGGGACTCGAAAAGGCCGTCGTTCGTGAAGCGTGAGACGCGAATGGTGAAACGTGAAAGATAAAAGGCTTTTGATGAAACGCCTTCGGTAGTCCTACGTTTGATGTTTTACCTTTCACGGTTCTTGAGATCGACTTTTTCAGTATTCCCCAAGGGGAGTGGCGATGAGTGAGTGGATTATCGAGCCGGCAACCGCCGAGGCATTGCCGCACATTCTGCAAATCGAAGAAGCTTGCTTCTCGGCCCCCTGGACGCGCAAAATGCTAGAGGCGGAACTGAGCGGCAATCCCTTTGCGCATTTTCTCTTGGCCAAGCGGGTGCCGCCGGGCGATGTTGGCGCTGTCTCGATTGTCGGGTACCTCTGTTTCTGGGTCGTCTTCGAGGAAGTACGGCTGATGAACTTGGCGGTCATCGAGTCGATGCGACGCAAAGGGATTGCCAGGGCATTGGTGATGCAAGCGCTGGAGATGGGACTGGCCCAAGCCGCGAGGTGCGCAGTGCTTGAAGTGCGGGCGTCAAGCCATGCCGCGCAGGCCCTCTACCATCATCTTGGATTTCGCGACGTGTCGATCCGGCCAACCTACTATACGAATCCCATAGAAGATGCCTTATTGATGGAGCTGGACCCGATCGCGGCGGAGTCCGGTCTCTTGGCATAGGACATTCATCGCGACGGAGGACCAATCACGCCACGGCAGTAATCTCATCACCAGGAGGTGCGACATGCTGACAGACAGTATGATTGCGGAACGACTGCACCAGTCCAGCCACGAATTCCGTGTACTGGAAGAGGCGCATCACCGTCTGGACTTGGAATTGATTCAACTGCAGAAACGCCATGTGTTGACTCCAGCTGAAGAGCTATCCGTGAAGGCGTTGCACAAAGAGAAGTTGGCGAAGAAAGACAAGATGGCCGAGCTGATTCGTGTCTGGCGGAGCCACGAGCTGCAGGCTGCTCCACAGTGAAGGACATCCTTGTGGGGTCGGCATCACGCTGCACTCAGAACTGGGGTCATGGCACAGATTCTCAATCCACTGGCCGCGCATATTCAGACCATCAAGAGGCGTCTGATCGTCATCGGGGCCACAATTGTGGTGGCCCTGATGATGTGCTTTACATATTCCGGCGAGATGGTGGCCTGGTTGAATCGTCCATTTCCCAATCAGCTGGTGTTCTACGGACCGACAGAAGCGTTGTTTGCGTCGATCAAAGTGTCCTTGCTTGCGGCGATCCTGGTGAGTCTGCCCGTTATTTTCTATCAATGTTGGAAGTGCATTGAGCCGGCGCTGCTTCCTAAAGAACAACGCTGGGGCATTCCGTTGTTCGCGCTGGCAGGGGCGCTTTTCGCCTTCGGGTTGATCTTTTGCAATTTCGTCATTCTCCCACTCGTCATTAATTTCTTCGTCAGCTTCGGCATGGATCACGATGTCACTCCGGAGCTGAGTGTCGGCACCTACATCGACTTCAACGTCAAGTTTCTCCTGATATTTGGTTGCGCGTTTGAATTGCCGCTGGTGCTCACTATCCTGGCGCGGGTTGGGGTGGTCTCAGCCCAGGTGCTCGCGAAGTATCGGAAATATGCGATTCTGGCCTCCTTGATCCTGTCGGCCATCGTGACGCCCGACGCAACTCTCTTTACGATGCTCTTGATGGCTGTACCTTTGATGGTGTTGTATGAGATCGGCATTCTTGGCGCACGTATCTTTGGGCGGGGAGGTCCGACTGAAGTCAGCTTGCCGCTCGATCCGGATGTGCCGATCGGACCGGCGGGGCATCGGGTCCGATAGCAGGATGCTGAAAAGTGGCGGGGAGTGGCCAGGTGCCCTCCTTGC
>JBDTSF010000106.1:0-3371 GCA_039931295.1 Nitrospirota bacterium
CCTGAACTCATGCGGAACCTCACCATCGGATACTGGGTCGCGCGCCTCGTTCATGTCGCCGCGAAACTCAAGCTGGCCGACTTACTGAAGAAGGGACCGCGCACCATCGAGGATTTGGCGGTAGCCGCAAACGTCCAGCCGCAGGCGCTCTACCGTATCCTTCGCGCATTGGCAAGCGTCGGCGTCTTCGCAGAAACCAAGAACGGACGGTTCAAACTCACGCCGATCGCCTCAACACTTCAGACGGGTGTCCCCACCTCCATGCATGCATGGGCACTTATGATCAACGAGAACTGGGGGTGGGATGCCTGGAAGGAACTCCTCTATGGAGTCAAGACCGGCGAGATGCCGTTCCTCAAGGCCCACGGTGTTCCGCTCTTTGAGTATTTCGAAACACACACCCCAGACCTTCAGGTATTTGGCGAATCGATGACCAGTATTTCGACAACCGAGAACCCGACAGTCCCAGCCGCGTATAAGTTCTCCGGGATCCGAACCCTGGTGGATGTCGGCGGCGGACACGGCAGCCTTCTGGCAACCATCCTCAAAGCCCATCCAAAGCTGAAGGGCATACTCTACGACCAACCCTCTGTCATCGCTCGCGCTGAGAAGGATCAGCACGTCACTGTGAAAGGGATCAAGGAGCGCTGCAGGCTCGAATCCGGGAGTTTCTTCGAGGCCGTGCCAAAGAGCGCCGATGCCTATATCATGAAGTACATCCTCCACGATTGGAACGATGAGGCGTGCGTGAAAATCCTCAGGAACTGCCGTGACGCAATGAACGAGAAGGGAAAAGTCCTCATCGTCGATAACGTCATCGCCCCCGGCAACGACCCAAGCTGGGGAAAGCTCCTCGACATTCAAATGCTCATCATCGGAGGACGCGAGCGCACAAAGAAGGAATTCGCTGCGATGTTTGCAGAAGCCGGGTTGAAACTGACCCGAGTGGTGCCGACCAAGGGGCCCCTCAGCATCGTCGAAGGAGTTCGCGCATGACCGACGGCATTTTCGCGCCCGCAGCTAAACTTGAGGAATGGTATGGCGCGATGAAGTCAGAGGAAACGTTGATCACTGCCAGCTTTTTGTTTTCCGAGTGACAGCATGAGGCGATGGCCTCTCAGGAGCGATCTCTCATCGCCGCGAACGTCTGAGGCGCCACCTCCAACGCTCGGAGAAAGCAGAGCGCCATCTTGCAGCCGAGTGGACAAACGGGAAGGCCCTCATCACATAGAATGCCTACACCCTCTCCCGACTCACCATATTGGCCCGAGGCGCAGCGGAAAAGACTGCCCTACCTCAGTATGAGAGGGTTTGCAAAAATGACCGTCTCAGAAATGAATCCTGCTTCCGAATGGCCGTATCGTGAGAGAAAGCGAAGAGGAAAAAGATCATACCTGAGGTGTCTTCGGCACGGATGATTGATCCCCGCTGTAGAAGCGAACCTCGACCTTTTCTATCGTCGCCAGCACGCCCGAGTGAATGTGCTGCTCGACAAACGAGAGGAACGCTTCGATTCTCTCGGCGGCATCTACCAGTTCAATGATGATCGGGAGGTCTTCCGACAGCCGTTCAATCTTAAAGGTGTGAATCACACGAGTATTGGCGCCAAACCCCATCAGACCACGAAGAACCGTCGCTCCTGCCAGTCCCTGTGCTTTGGCTTGGGTGATAATCCATTCATAGAGCGGCTGGTTCTCATATCTGTCGCTCTCGCCAATGTATAGCCTAAGTCGAGAACCGTCTGCAGAACGCATGGGTCACCTCCAGATCACATAGGCCAGTGTATAACCCAGCCAGACTGCACCGAGACCCAGCAACACTTGTGCGCCAACATTCATCAGCGCGAGAGTCGCTTCTCCTTCTCGTATCAGATTCATGGTTTCATTGCCGAAGGCCGAGAACGTCGTAAACCCGCCGAGGATGCCGACAACCAAAAAGGCCCGCGTATCAGGGCCGATGAGGGAGCGGGCATCAAAAAGTTCTGAAAGAAATCCGATGCAGAAGCAACCGAGGACATTCACAGCCAGCGTGCCGTAGGGAAACGCGATGCTTTGGCTGAGCGTTTGCGCGAAGCCACTGATGACATAGCGAAGGACAGAGCCAATGAACCCACCGGCTCCGATTAAGAGGAGTTTGGTCATCGTGTGGGTGTATAGCCGAAGTTCAAGGTAGCCGAAGTGTATTCCATCCTAGTCAATATTGTATCTCTCACAAGAAGCCGGCTTGGAGTCTCGCTCCATACTCTGAAGTCGCGCTCATCAGGCAAACATGCCAAATATCGACACAGGAGAACGTCACTCCGGAACGTGTCAACGATTTGGCTGCGACCGATACGCGCGCGCAACAACTATCATGCGTACGCTTTCTGTTGTGCCCATCAGGCCTGAGGCTTCTCTGACGATCCAGGAGTAAGGTCGCCAGAAAATTTCTTATGGAGGAGTTTTCGCCCCAGGATCGTAATCCCTAATGCGAGACCGAGCGAGAGGGGAACGAACAAGGCAGAGGCGATATCCGCATTGGGCAACCATCCCATCGCATGAAGTCCTTTGAAGATATAGGCCATGAGCCCGCTGAGATAGTAGGCAATCACGATCACCGACAAGCCTTCCACCGTGTACTGGAGGATGGCCTGGCTTTTTGTCGTCTTATCAACGCTGGCCAAGAGAGTCAGATTTTGGGATTGGAGCATGAGATCCACACGGGCACGAAGGATGGAAATGACCCCTTCAAAACCACTGCGGAGGGTGTCGATCCGCTTCAACAGTTGTTGATAGCCCTCCGCGACCCCCGTAATCCCGCCAAGAACATAGTCAGACATTGGCCGATACAAGGGAAGTGTGCGTTCGTTGAGTGACGCCAACGTCCTGTGCACAATCTTGTCATAGGGCACTGAGGCGGACAGCTCAAAATGCAGCTGGCCGGCCAGCCGAGTCGTCTTCAGCAAGTCTTGCGTCAATCCATTGAGCCAACGCTGGAGTGTGACAGCATCGGCATGGCCGATATGTCCACTGATGATTTCACGCTGCTTCAAGTGCACCTGCTCGAACTTATATGCCTGATCGACGGCAGCGGAAAACAATGGCTTTTGCATCAGCAACAAGTGATAGTACGTTTCGATCCGAACAACGGCATCGACGATATCTTTCAGGTGAGACTTGCTGGACCTTCCAGACCCGACACTCACCCAGTAGCGCTCGCCCCCATGGTCATCCGGTGTAAAGCTGGTCACCAAGGAGGTTTCCTCATCGAGAATCCGGCTGCCATACATGACAGGTCCCGGAAGCAGTACGCGCAATGCCTCACTGCTTGGCAGGGTTTCAGCCATCAGCACGATGTCTAAACGGCAGACCTCCACCCCATGCGGTGTGACT
>JBDTSF010000107.1:0-6817 GCA_039931295.1 Nitrospirota bacterium
CGAATAAGGAGCACCACGTCTGTGCGCGCCGCCGAGTTGGTGAGGCGGCCGGGTCCCCGTTGAGGATTTCGATGAGCCGAGAACGAAGCGAGCGAACATTTTCAGCATTCTGTAATTAGACGATGCCGTGTTTCAGCAGGTCATGCAAATGCACAACCCCGACGATTCGCTCGGCCGTGTCTGCAACAACAAGCGTGGTAATGGAATACCGCTCCATCATTTCAACCGCCTTAGCTGCCAGTTCATCCGGGCCGATCAGCTTCGGATCATGCGAAGCCAAGGACCCGGCAGTCGTGTTGGAAAAATCTCCCCCTTGTTGGAGAAACCGCCGCAGATCGCCGTCGGTAATGATTCCCGTCAACGCGCCAACCTGGTCGACGACTGTAGTCATGCCAAGCTTCTTCGCCGACATTTCGAGAATGGCCTCCGATGCCAAGACCGTGTCTCTCACCTGAGGGAGTTCTTTCCCGACATGCATGACATCCCGCACTTTCACCAATAGTCGGCGGCCAAGTGTCCCACCTGGATGGAATTGCGCAAAGTCCTCCTCCTTGAACCCACGCTTCTCGAGCAGCGCAACGGCCAACGCATCGCCCATTGCGAGTGTCGCGGTCGTGCTCGCCGTGGGGGCCAGTCCCATCGGACAGGCCTCTTCTGCGACGGATACATCCAGCGCAACGGTACTATTCTTGGCCAGCGTCGAACTCATTCGACCGACGATAGCCATAATAGGAATGCCCATGCGCTCCATGAAGGGCAACAGCTGCAATATTTCCTGCGTCTCCCCGCTGTTCGAAATCGTAATGAGGACATCGCCGCGCGCCAACATGCCAAGATCGCCGTGGAGTCCTTCGGCAGGATGGAGAAAAAACGACGGCGTCCCGGTACTTGCCAGCGTCGCAGCGATCTTCTGCCCGATCAACCCAGACTTGCCCATGCCCGACACGACGACTTTACCCTTACAATCGTAGAGCAGGTCCACGGCCTCTGAGAACCCGCCATCGAGCCGCTGAACGAGGGCTTGAACGGCGCGCGCTTCGATATCTAACACACGCCGGCCTGCGTCGAGACTGGTTCGGCTCTTCGGTGTCGCCGATCGAGCACCGCTCGGCTTGGTTACTTTCGAGGTTGTGACGCGTCGCATATCCGCATGACCCGTTCTAGCAAAGCTTTGAGCTGATGAAGCGGCACCATATTGGGTCCGTCCGATAAGGCATCATCGGGATTGGGATGCACTTCCATAAAGAAACCATCGACTCCGACGCCGGCTGCCGCGCAGGCCAATGGCTCAACGAATTCACGCTGGCCGCTGGACTTCGTTCCCCCACCGCCTGGCAACTGCACACTATGGGTGGCATCGAACACCACCGGGTAGCCGAAACTCCGAAGGACCGGGAAGGACCGCATATCGACGACAAGGTTGTTGTAGCCGAACGATGATCCCCGCTCTGTCAGGACGATCCGCTTGTTTCCGGACTCCTCGACTTTTTTCACCGCGTTGCCCATCTCTTGCGGCGAGAGGAACTGGCCCTTCTTCACGTTCACGACTTTGCCGGTCTTCGCCGCAGCAATGAGCAAGTCGGTCTGCCGACAGAGGAACGCGGGAATCTGGAGCACGTCCACGATCTTCCCTGCTTCGGTCGCCTGTTCTTCAGTGTGGACATCCGTCAACACAGGAAGGCCCAGTTGATCCTTCACCTTCTTCAACACCGCCAGGCCTTGTTCCAGCCCCGGCCCTCGATACGAGTGGATGGAGGTCCTGTTCGCCTTATCAAACGACGATTTGAAAATATAGGGCATGCCCAACGCCTGCGCAATTTCAGCAATGCGCGCCGCCGTCTCTAGCACAAGCTGTTCACTCTCGATGACACAAGGCCCGGCAATCAAAAACTGCCGATTCCCCGCACCGACTTTGAATGAACCGATTTGAACTTCGTGTGCCATTCTTCTTAAGACTATCTGTTTCCCGTGAGATGCTCAAACCAGTCTTGTAGCGAGGCCGCAGCCGAGTCGAAACCGGAGGCGTAGCCTCTCGGCTACGTTGAGGATTTCGACGACCCGAGAACGAAGCTACAAACTGGTTTCAGCATCTCACATCAGTGGCCGCATTTGCGACGAAGCGCCGCCCCCACAAACCCGCTGAAGAGCGGATGCGGACGGTGTGGCCGCGAATTGTATTCCGGATGGAACTGCGTCGCGAGAAACCACGGATGGTCTTTCAATTCGATGATCTCGACCAGCCTGCCGTCCGGTGAAAGCCCGCTCAGCACAAATCCTTTGGCGAGCAATCGCTCGCGGTACGCGTTGTTGAATTCATACCGATGCCGATGACGCTCACGTACCTCGCTCACCCCGTACATCTTTTGGGCCAAGGTGCCCTCCCCCAGCACACAGACATAGGCCCCCAGCCGCATCGTCCCGCCCTTGTCGCTGACGGACTGCTGATCCGACATCAAATGGATGACGGGATCGGAGCAGGTTTCGTCGAATTCCGCGCTATTGGCGCCGGCCAGCCCTGCCACGTTCCGCGCAAACTCGATCGTCGCGCACTGCATGCCTAGACACAAACCGAGGAATGGAATCTGGTGTTCTCGTGCATAGCGAATCGCGGCAATCTTTCCTTCGATCCCACGCCCGCCGAAACCGCCTGGAACCAAAATGCCATCGACTTCGCGGAGAATGCGCTCGGTCCCTTGCCGTTCAATCTCCTCCGATTCGATCCACTGAATGTTCACACGCGTTTCATGGTCGATGCCGCCATGCACCAGTGACTCCGAGAGACTCTTGTAGCATTCCTTCAAGCCCGCATACTTGCCGACCAAGGCAACCGAGACTTCATGCTTGGGATACTTGATCTTCTGAACCATCGCATCCCACTCGCGCAGATTCGGTGGACCGGTCTCAAGTTGCAACTGGCGCACGATCAACTCATCCAACCCTTCCTTCCGAAATACGATCGGTACTTCATAAATCGTCTCGACGTCCTTGGCCGTAATCACCGCGTCTTTCTCGACGTTACAAAACATGGCGATCTTGCCTTTGAGTTCAGGCGGCAGGTACCGATCGGTCCGGCAGAGGAGAATATGCGGCTGGATACCGATCTCTCGGAGTTTATTGACCGAGTGCTGCGTCGGTTTGGTCTTCAATTCACCGGCTGTCCCGATGTACGGCACCAGCGTCAGGTGGACATACAGCACATTCTCGCGGCCGACATCGTACGGCATTTGGCGAATCGCTTCGAGGAAGGGCAAGCTTTCGATGTCACCCACCGTGCCGCCGATCTCCACGATCGTCACATCCATCCCCTGAGAAATACGCATGATGCACTGTTTGATCTCGTCGGTGACATGAGGCACCACCTGCACCGTCCCACCAAGGTAGTCGCCACGACGCTCTTTCGTGATGACCGAATGGTAGATCCTGCCGGTCGTGTAGTTGCTTTCCTTGGTAAGTGTCAGGGACGTATATCGTTCATAGTGACCGAGGTCCAAATCGGTTTCCGCACCGTCGTTCGTCACGTAGACTTCCCCATGTTGATAGGGATTCATCGTACCGGGATCGACGTTGATATAGGGATCGAGCTTGAGGAACGTGATCTTCAACCCTCGACTTTCGAGCAGATTGCCGATCGAAGCCGAGGCGAGCCCTTTCCCCAATGAGGACACCACTCCACCTGTGACAAAAATGAATTTGCTCATTGCCGCCCCCATCTTATCGGATCGTATCATTCTGACAGGCCTTCCATCGTTACCTGACGTGTACGGCCTTCCGCCCGTCCAACTCTTTCTTGATGACGTCGAACTGCTGGAGCTTCTCCGCCACCGACTCGACATCCTCCGGCGTATCGACCCGCAAGGAGGCATGGGTGGTTTCCCAGACTCTGATCGGAATGCCATACTCCAACGCACGCAACTGCTCAAGCTTCTCCGCATCCTCCAACCGTCCGGTGGGAAGAGATGCAAACTTCAAGAGGGTGTCGCGCCGATACATGTAGAGACCAAGGTGAACATAGTGCAACCCTCCGACCGCTCCCCGGCTGGCATCGTCCCGCACCAATGGGATCGGTGCGCGTGAAAAATAGAGCGCGTTGCCGAGATCGTCCGTGACGACCTTCACCACCGAGGGATTGTGGACGTCCTCCGTCGAATCGATCGTGCGCTTCAATGTCCCCATTGCTGCGCCGCTCTTGATGAATGGCTCAATAAGATCCGTCAATAAATCCGGCTGCAGCGGGATTTCATCTCCTTGGAGATCAACAAAATATTCTCCGTCGAACATGCGCGCGACGCCTGCGACCCGATCGGTGCCTGTCCGATAATCTCCGGCGACCATCGCGACGCGCCCACCGAATCCTTCCACCGCCTGTTTAATCCGCTGATCGTCGGTGGCAACCAACACCCCCGTCACCACACGACAGGCCGCCGCTTGTTCATAGACATGTTGGATCAGAGGCTTCCTGCCAAGCATGACCAGCGGTTTCCCTGGAAAGCGCGACGAGCCGTACCGGGCAGGGATTACCACCATGACGGATGGTGTGGCGTTACTCATGACCGAGCGTCTCCGAGAGCTGCTGCGCCGAGAGCGTCGCCGTGCCGACCATACCGACGACAACTCCAGCAGCATGGTTGGCCAACGTCGCGGCATCTCTCATTGAGGCGCCGGTCGACAGCGCAAGGGCCAAGGTCCCGATTACAGTATCGCCCGCGCCAGTGACATCGTAGACTTGGCGGGCGAGTGCGGGAATGTGCCAGGAAACGTCTTCTCCCTCGTACAGACTCATCCCTTTTTCACCGCGCGTAATCAGCACGGCACGACATCCTAACCGCTGACGGATGATCGCCCCAGCCTCGTTGTTGGCTTGATCGTCATCGCCATGCACCCCGGCGGCCTGTGTCGCTTCAAGGTGGTTCGGTGTAATGACCGTCGCTCCCTTATAGTAGCTGAAGTGTTCGACTTTTGGATCGACAACCAGGGGAATGCCGCGAAGTCCGGCGAGTCTGGTGAGTTCCGACATCAGCGTGGCGCTCACCACCCCCTTGGCATAGTCCGACACCACAAGGCAGGAAAGCTCCCGTACCCGCGATTCCACATAACGGAGAAGCCGCCGTTGCATCGCCGGCTTCAGTTCCGCTCGGCGCTCCACGTCGTATCGTACGATCTGCTGATTATGGGCAATGACGCGGGATTTTCTGGTGGTCGGACGATCCTGGTCGATCACGACCCCGCCACGCCCGGAGCGTGTCCCACCCAGCTCCTTGAGGAGCATCCGTCCGCTTTCATCCGAACCGATGACGCCGCAGAGGTCCGCTTTCCCTCCTAGAGCGAGAATGTTATTGAACACATTCGCCGCGCCGCCAAGCCGCAAGGATTCGGAATCGACGTGGACCACCGGCACCGGGGCTTCCGGCGAGATCCGGCTCACACGGCCCCAAATATAATGGTCGAGAATGAGGTCGCCGATCACGAGCACGGAGGCCTGCGAAAACCGAGCGATGTACTGCCGCAGCACTTGCGGGGACGAAAAACTTTCGTCGCCCTGGGGTCGAGAGCCTGCCGAAGCCTGCCGCGCGGCTTTTCCTATTGGATGGCTTTTCCGAATCGTTCCCATCGTACCCACTCTGTCATTTGACCCTGCCCGTTCCACGACCAGTAAATACGGAACGCCTTTCCACGGATCTTTTCCTCGCGCACGAATCCCCAAAATCGGCTGTCCAAACTTTGATCGCGATTGTCACCCATGACAAAATACGAGCCATCCGGAACTGTCACCGGCCCGAAATTGTCTCGTGGGTTGATCACGCCGTCGATGATCCCCGGATCGATCCGCTGGGTGAATGATTTATCGTCCAGGACGACTCCGTTTACCAACACAGCTTTATTCCGAAGTTGGACGGTATCGCCCGGAGTCCCCACCACCCGCTTGATGAAATCCTTTTCCTCGTCTTCGGGAAACCGGAACACGATGATGTCTCCCCGCTGCGGCTTGCCGAATTCGATCAGGGCCTGCGACGCATAGCAATTGATGGGGGGAAAACTCGCTGAAAACTTGCACTGGCTTGGCCATTGAATCCCATAGGTCAGCTTGCTGACGAGGATGTGATCTCCGATCAATAGCGTGGGAATCATTGAACCGGAGGGAATCTTGAAGGCCTGGACGACAAACACCCGAATCGCAAAGGCCAGGAGCATCGCCACAATAATGGCTTCTGCATACTCGCGAACGAGCGACTTCCTGCCCGCCTGTCCCTCTGCCAACGATGCATCGAACACGGCCGGTCCACCCGCCGTATCCGTCCGCCCCTGTGGGGCCGCGGGCCTCAGGTCCTCCGACGGAGGGCGCTTCGTGTCTCCACTCATTCCTCACCGACTTTCAAGATGGCAAGAAAAGCCTCTTGCGGCACTTCCACATTCCCCACCGATTTCATGCGCTTCTTACCTTCCTTCTGTTTCTCCAGGAGCTTACGTTTCCGTGTAATATCGCCACCGTAGCACTTCGCCAGCACGTTCTTCTTCATGGCGCCGATCGTCTCTCGCGCGATGATCTTGCTCCCGATCGCCGCTTGAATGGCGATTTCGTACATCTGCCGGGGAATCAATTCCTTCATTTTCTCAGCGAGCTGACGCCCGCGCTGAATGGAACGATCTTTATGAGTAATAAACGACAAGGCATCGACCGCCTCGCCGTTTAACAGAATATCGAGCCGCACGAGATCGGACTCGCGATAGCCGAGCAACTCGTAATCGAGCGAGGCATAGCCTTGTGTGCGCGACTTGAGCTTATCGTAAAAATCGAGAATGACTTCGTTGAGCGGCAATT
>JBDTSF010000108.1:0-3809 GCA_039931295.1 Nitrospirota bacterium
CCTGACCCATCTCACGGTTTGACACCCCCCAAGGCTGTTTGCTACGCTCCGCGCCGATTGGCGCCATCGTCGGCAAGACCGAGCCCCCATGAACATCAAGGACTACCTCGAACAGAAGCGGGTTGACGTGGATCGATTCCTCGATTCCGTCATGCCCAGCACAGTCATACCGCCTACCACCCTCCACGAAAGCATGCGGTACAGTCTCATGGCGGGCGGGAAGCGAGTCCGCCCGATCCTGGCCATTGCCGCAGCAGAAGCAGTGGGTCAGTCGGCGCCGGGATTGATGCCCATCGCCTGCTCGTTGGAACTGATCCACACGTACTCTTTGATTCACGACGACCTGCCCGCGATGGACAACGACGACTTCCGGCGCGGTAAGCCCACGAATCACAAGGTCTACGGCGATGCGATGGCGATCCTGGCCGGCGACGCCTTGCTGACGATGGCGTTCGATCTCTGCAGCCATCCGGATCTGATGAAGGGCTGCGACCCGGCGCGCCAAGTCCGTTTGATTCAAGAACTGGCCTACGGCTCGGGGAACATGGGGATGGTGGGTGGTCAGGTGTTTGATATCCAGGCTGAAAACAAAGACATTGATCTTCCAATGCTTCAGAACATCCACAAGCATAAGACCGGTATGTTGATTCGCGCAGCAGTACGGATGGGCGCCCTTGCCGCCGGCGCAGGCGATCGCCAACTGGACGACCTCACGAGTTATGCCGAAGATGTCGGACTGGCTTTTCAGATCGCGGACGATGTGCTCAACGTGACGGGGACACGCGAGGAACTGGGCAAGAATCCCAACACCGATGCAGAACGAGGAAAGAAAACCTACCCGACGTTCTATGGGGCTGACGGAGCCAGGAAACTAGCAGATGACTGTGTGGCCCACGCCATCGCGCGCCTCTCTCTGTTCGGTCCAGGAGCAGACCCGCTTCGTGAAATTGCGCGCTATATCACTTCGCGAAGAAACTGACGTGAGGCGTGAAAGATATCTCGTGACGCGCAAGACCGCTTATCTCCACAACTACTGCCAACCCACACGTTTCACGTTTCACGCTTCACGCTTCACCTCTTCGTCATGAAGGCTCTCGTCACTGGTGCAACCGGATTCGTCGGCGGCGCAGTAGTACGCGCGTTGGTCAATACCGGTGTTGACGTTCGCGTTCTGGCCCGAGCCGGAGCCGACCTCCAGAATATTCAGAATCTGGCCGTTGAGCGGGTCGAAGGCGATCTGCGCAATCCGGTCTCGTTGCGCGCCTCACTGACCGGTTGCCAACAGCTCTACCATGTGGCGGCGCACTATGCGCTGTGGGCCAAAGATCCCTCGATCTTTTACGATATCAACGTCACCGGCACGAAAAATCTGCTGGGGGCAGCCCGCGATGTCGGCGTCGAACGGATTGTCTACTGCAGCACCATCGGCGCCATCGGCCTTCCGCCCGACGGAGGTCTCGGCACAGAAGAGACACCCGTCTCGCTTGAACAGATGGCCGGCCACTACAAACGATCAAAGTACCTGGCTGAACAAGAGGTCATGACGCTCGCGAAGGCAGGGCTACCGGTCGTCATTGTGAATCCGAGTGCCCCTGTCGGCGAAGGGGACGTGAAACCGACCCCGACGGGACAGGTCATTGTGGATTTCATGAAGGGCCGCATGCCGGCCTATATCGAAACCGGGATGAATATCGTGGACGTCGATGACGTGGCCGCCGGCCATCTGCTCGCAATGGAGAAGGGACGGATCGGCGAGCGGTACATTCTGGGCAATACAAACCTCATGCTCCACGAGGTATTTGAGATCCTGAGTCGATTGACTGGCGTGAAGGCGCCCACAATCAAGTTGCCCAGGCTTGCCATCCTCCCGTTAGCCTATGCCAATCTATGGATCGCCAACCTCACCGGCCAGTCTCCCCGTATTCCGCTGGAAGGGGTAAAGATGGCAAAATACAAAATGCACTATGATTGCGGCAAAGCCATCCGCGAACTCGGCATCCCGCGCACGCCGCCCGAGGTGGCGCTGGAGAAGGCCGTGCGCTGGTTCCGAGATCACAAATATGCATAGTCAGATGCTGAAAAAATCCCCCATCTTTGTTCTCGGCTCAACAAGATCCTCAACGTACCCCAGAGGGTACGCCTCCGGTCTTGTCAGCGCTTGCGGCCTCGCTGGATGGCTTTTTTGAGCATCTGCTAATTCTTCAAGATGGAATTCGTCCTTCTTTTCTTCAAAACCATCCTGTTCCGTCCCTACGTCTTCGCCTTTCTTGCCGCCTTTTTGTTCGCCGCGATCCAATTGATCGGCTGGCCGAGGACCTGGCGATTCTGGTTGATTAGCTGGGCCACGGCCTTTGTCTGCGAATTTTCTTCGACACGCACCGGTATCCCATTCGGGTGGTATCACTATAACGGCTCGACCGTGGGCCAGGAACTCTACTTCTTCGACGTCCCATTCATGGACTCCATCTCATTCAGCTTCCTGCTCTACGCCGCCTACTGCGTTGCGCTCTGCCTCTTTCTTCCAGCCAGGCCGACCTCGACCGCCACTCGTCCAATGTTCAAACCGCTCCATCTTGATGTCAACGCGCGAACGGGTTGGTCCGTGCTCTTCGTCACTGCCTTCTTATTTGCCTTCATCGATATGGTAATCGACCCGGTGGCACTCCGCGGCGACCGCTGGTTCCTGGGAAAGATTTATTATTACCCCGACCCAGGCGTTCACTTCGGCGTCCCCTTCGCGAATTATGTCGGGTGGTTCGTCGTCGGACTCATCTCCCTCGCGATCTATTTTCCACTTGAGCGCCGGCTCCCGGCTCTCTCGCTTCCTCCATCGGTCACACCACGCCTCCTCCTGGGAATTGGCCTTTATTATGGTGTTCTCGCCTTTAATCTCAGTGTGACGTTCTGGATCGGAGAATCGTTCATGGGCATGAGCGGGCTTATGATGCACCTCCCTGTCATCGCATTGCTGTTGTATCGCCTTTCAGGACCGCGCGTGGCCACTTCATCGGGATAGCCCGGTGGCAATCAGACAAGAGAATTTGTATAGTGAATAGCGGTCGCTGTGCAGAGGACGCGAGCGGCCAGATTCCGATCGGCACCGGGTGATCCAAACGGTATCCCTGCTTCACCGCGATGCCGGCCTAGGGAGAAGGCGATCCCGAACGAACTCGACCAGATGAAGGCACTCAATCCCAAGACACAGAACGACCTGGAAGAAGAAGCCGATTTCGTTCAGCTCCTGTAGGGAGACAATGTGGCAGCAGTACAGGCCCATCGTGGCCATCACTCACGCATCGACGTCGATAGAGGAAAGAAGATTTACCATGTGGTTACGCCTGATTGTCACGTTCACGTGTCTCTTCATGTTGGCGCCAAACGCCGCCCTCAGCGCCGACCAACATGTGCTCGGGACGATTACGGCGATTGACGCGACCCATGTCGAAATCAAAACGGCCATGGGCCAATTGGTGAATGTGCGGGTGGACAAAAAAACCCGGTACAAGGATGAGAGCAACCCGAAAAAGGTCACGATGCCCGAAGTGGGCAACCGAGTCGTAATCATGGCTGAAAAAATTGAAAAAAAAGGCGGCAACGTTCTAGCGGCCACCGCCATTCATTTTTCCTCGGCCAAGCGTGTACCGGCCCCCACACCGCCGGCTCCTGTTCAATAAGCAGGTTACAGACAGACGACTGTTGCCCTGTCGAAATGTGTAAGGCCGCGAACGGTCATTGACTCAGGGTCACAATCGAGTGCAGGCTGATCAAAATGGCTGCCCAGCAAGGCCGCAGCGAGCGAAGAGGCGAGG
>JBDTSF010000109.1:0-3761 GCA_039931295.1 Nitrospirota bacterium
CTGAAGATCTGCCAGCATCCGGCATGGGAGAGACAACCTGAGCCGGTTCGACCTGGAACCTCGAGGGAGGTCCGTAGGTCTGAGCTGGTTCGGATTCAGTCTCCTCTCTCCGTTCTCGTTCACGACCAATTCTCTTACATGGTTTTGATGTCATCCGTGGGAGTGGAGGTCGGTTCGAGATACGCATGCGAATTCACGCGCGTCTAAACCGTCATCTTTCCCTTGCGGCGCTACGCGAAGGGTAACCCCTTTTGCCTAACCCGTTGAAGGAGGAGCATGGTAATGCTCAGTGAACCTGTCAAGAAAATGGCCAGTCCGGTTACCACGCCAGAAGCCGGCCCACCTCAAGATATCCCGACCCACGACACCTGTCCGCAGCGTACCATGCGAGTGAGAACGCGCAACGGCTCCACGGAGCCGGTCGATGTCGCCAAGATCGTGCGTGCCGTCGATCGTTGTTGCCCAAGTCTTTCCGATATCGATCCATTCCGAATCGCGACTAAGACGATCAACGGCCTCTACGACGGAGCGACGCGCGTACGCCCCAGCCTGATCCCGGGTGGATGCCGCCTCCACCACAGGGAAGAGCGGGGAGGCATGTTGGGATGGGTAATTTCTAAAATGTCAGGAACAAACGAGAACCCACTTGTTGTGAGCCCTCGTGGCTTACGCTGAGGGCGCAGTGGCATCTGTATGAACGGAATGGCCCAGCATACCGACAGTTCCATCATAGGTAGATCCTGGAAACGTCCTTCTCAGTACTGGGACTGGGACGCCATCCCATTTCTGACCATCCATCTGATGTGCCTCTTGGCCTTTCAGACCGGAATTCGTTGGGAATGGGTCATACTGGCCATCGGCAGCTATTATCTGAGAATGGTTGCCGTCACGGCAGGATATCACCGCTATTTTTCCCATCGTTCGTATAAGACCAGCCGGGTGTTCCAATTTTTCCTGGCGTTCCTCGCGATGACATCCGCACAGAAAGGCGTGTTGTGGTGGGCCGCTCACCATCGGCATCACCATAAATACTCTGACCAGGAGGAAGATGTTCATTCCCCACTGCAACGAGGATTTTGGTTTTCTCACGTCGGATGGATCCTGTCGGCACATTCTGTGCACACCGACATGAATCTCGTGAGGGACTTTCGTCAATATCCTGAAATCTGTTTCCTAAACCGGTTCTACTTCATCCCGCCACTCGTCTACGCGCTGCTCATCTACAGCCTATGGGGCTTTCCTGGCCTCATCTGGGGATTTTTCATTTCAACGACCGCGCTGTACCATTGCACATTCTTCATCAATTCCCTGACGCACATGATCGGCCGAGTCAGGTACAAGTCCAATGACGGCAGTAAGAACAGCTTCCTTCTTGCCGTCCTCTGCTGCGGAGAAGGCTGGCACAACAATCACCATTACTATCAGTTGGCCGCGAAGCAGGGGTGGTTTTGGTGGGAAGTGGACCTGTCCTATTACATTTTGTCATTCTTGTCGTGGTTTGGAATCGTGTGGGACCTCAGAGTACCTCCCGAACACATCAAAGCCAGAACCATCGCCGCCGAACGTGAGGCCCACATGGGACGGACTCGGCCAGCTCATAGCACGGGACCGGAATAACATTTCCACTGCATAGATTCGATTGAGACCAATAAGGATAGGCACGCGATGAGTCACAAACAGAGTATTCAGCGATTGCTCGACAAGGCCCAGATCAAAATCGATGGCACTCAGCCTGGAGATATCCAGGTGCATAATGACAAGCTCTATGGTCGTGTCCTGGCCGAGGGATCGTTGGGGCTTGGCGAGTCATACATGGATGGATGGTGGGATTCCGTTCAGTTGGACGAGTTCTTCGCAAAGGTTCATACCGTCCAGCTTGACAAGGACATCGTCGATAAGAGCCTTATCGTCAATGCTGTCAAAGCTCGCGTCTTCAATATGCAGAATAAGCGACTCTCCAAGAGAGTGGCGAACGAACACTACAATTTGGACAACGACTTTTACGAAAAGATGCTGGACCCGCACATGCAATACACCTGCGCCTATTGGAAGGGGGCGCATACGCTGGCAGAAGCACAAGAACAGAAGCTGGAGTTGATCTGTCAGAAGTTGCAGCTTCGCAAGGGCGACCGTGTCCTTGAACTCGGGTGCGGCTGGGGAGGCTTCGCGCAATATGCAGCCAGCAAGTACGGCTGTTCGGTAGTAGCCCATAATATTTCCTCGGAGCAAGTTGCCTTTGCGCGCCGATGGTGTGCAGATCTTCCCGTTGAAGTGATTCAGGGAGATTACCGGGAAGCGACCGGTGAATTCGACAAGGTCGCGGCCATCGGCCTGACGGAACACGTAGGATATAAGAATTACCGCACGTTGATGGAAACGGCCCATCGCAGGTTGAAACCCCACGGCCTCTTCTTGCTCCACACCATCGGCAACAATGCCTCAGTCACCACATCCGATCCGTGGTTCGATAAGTATATTTTCCCCGGCGGCATGCTTCCTTCTGTGGCCCAACTCAGCGCCGCAATGGATGGGCTGCTGGTGATGGAGGATTGGCACAATTTCGGACCAGACTATGACAAAACACTCGTGGCCTGGCAGAACAATGTGGACAAGCACTGGGGAGAATTTAAGGCAAAGTTCGACGAACGGTTCCATCGAATGTGGCGCTACTATCTGTTATCTCTCGCAGGAGCATTCCGCGCCCGGAAGATTCATCTTTGGCAAATTGTGATGTCCAAGCAGGGTGTATTGGGCGGATATGAATCGGTGCGATAACCGGCATGATCTCACAGCAAGAATACGCCGGCAAGCGAGCGCGTGCGGTGACAGCCATTCGCGCGACGAACGAGGCCGCCCCTCTCGCACTTGAAAAAACCACATCCAATCTATTCCGGCAACGTGTGCAAGCACGCGTGCACCGACTTGATCTGCGCGATTTCAACCATGTGATCCGGGTAGATGAACGCGAGCAGTTTGCGGAAGTCGAAGGCCTGACGACCTATGAAGACCTGGTCCGGGAAACACTCCCGTTCCAGCTGATGCCCACCGTCGTGCCTCAGCTCAAATCGATCACTATTGGGGGGGCCATCGCAGGCATCGGCATTGAATCGTCTTCATTCAAGTGTGGCTTTGTGCACGAAACGGTGCAGGAACTTGAGATCCTCCTTCCTGATGGAAGAGTCGTTGTCGCGACAAAAACGAATGAATACAGTGACCTGTTTTTCGGCTTCCCAAACTCCTATGGCACGCTCGGGTATGTGCTGAAGCTGAAAGTGAAGCTCCTCCCCATCAAGCCATTTGTCAAACTCACACACCACCGTCATTCAGACTGGGAAAAGTATTTCAGTGAGATGGCACGATTGTGCAACGAGCGGTCTGTGGACTTCGTCGACGGGACGATGTTCACCGACAAGGATCTGTATATCACCACGGGTGAATTCATCGACCGTGCCGAATGGCTCAGCGACTACACCTATCTGCAGATCTACTATCAATCGATCCGGCAAAAAAAAACGGATTATCTGACCGCGCATGACTATCTGTGGCGGTGGGACACCGATTGGTTCTGGTGCTCCAAACATTTTTTCCTGCAGTATTCCGTGATGCGGTGGCTCTGGGGGAAAAATCGTCTTCGTTCCGCGGTGTATTGGAAGTTATTGAAGTGGTCTCGCCGTTCATCCACTGCACAATGGGTTACCAGAGCGATTCAGGAGCGGCAAGAAGCCGTCATTCAGGATGTCGAAATTCCGATCGAGCATGCG
>JBDTSF010000110.1:0-7994 GCA_039931295.1 Nitrospirota bacterium
GCTTGGAGCTCCGCTCCGCCTGAACCAATCCTCGACGACGTCTCCACCGGCTCCAACTTATGCCAGATAGAGTTCATATGCACGCCGCTCAATGTCCTCTCGGGTCGGACCATTCTTGATGCCGATGTGATAGAGCCCCCGATACCGTCCTGCCCGGAGGCCCCGGGCCATCTCCCACTTGAATCAGCGAAAGCTCGTGATGTGTGCGGCCGCCGGTCAGCGCGGCGGCCGCTCCGTTGAAAATTCGTCCGACTTCCTGAAATCCCAGCAGGTCGCAATAAAAAATCAGCGACTGTTCCAGGCCATTGGCATCGTGGGAGGCTGTACTGCGATGACCTTACCCCGCGATATACACCAACCATTCCTGGTGGATCTTGGATGAATTGTTGGAAAAAGGCTTGCCCCTCCCCGGGAGAGATCTCCTGTCCGTTTCTCGCTTCAGTAGTGTCTGGGGTCTGCCTCATGTGGATCCTCCCAATACAACAATGGGACAGAACTTATCGTGAGGCTTAGTATTCGCCTGAACTGTTCGATGACGGGTATGACAACTAAGTCTTTATATTCTATCGTTGAGGCTGGCGGACAGAAGCTAGGACGTTCCCTAGCTTTCTATATCCATAGCGGTTCGTTGCAGATCGTGCCGGTGGCCTAGATGCATAGCACCAGGCGGAGCTATGTCGTACGCCCGAGCGCCCGGTCGAGATTGAAGGCGGCGCTGATCAAGGAGAGATGGGTGAAGGCCTGTGGAAAGTTTCCAAGCGCTTCGCCACTACCGCCTATTTCCTCTGCGTAGAGTCCCACGTGGTTGGCATATCCCAGCATGCGTTCAAAGAGCAGTCGCGCTTCCACGAGTTTGGCGCGATCGACACGTCCAGCTCTGGTCAACGCTTCCACAAGCCAGAACGTACACATATTAAACGTGCCTTCTTCTCCATGAAGACCGTCTACTCCCGTTGCACTGTCATACCGATAGACCAGGCCGTCGGAGACCAACCCTCCATCTTTGGGCGAACGGTTGATTGCTTCTAGAGTGCTGAGCATTCTGGGATCGTTCGGCGAAAGAAAAAAGACCAGCGGCATGAGCAGATTAGACGCGTCCAGCGAGTCGCTGTCATAGTGCTGTTTGAAGGCCTGACGCTGTTCACTCCACCCCTTGGCCATCACCTCTTCATATATTTGATCCCTCACTTGAATCCATCGTAGTCGATCAGCCGGAAAGGACCGCTTCTGCGCTAATCGAAGACCACGATCCATGGCTACCCAGCACATGAGTTTGGAGGACACAAAGTGGCGGCGGCCTCCCCGCACCTCCCACATCCCCTCGTCTGGTCGCTGCCAGTTGTCACACAGCCAATTCAGTCGCCGCCGTATGCGTGTCCAGGCATCGTAGCCGATGGGCATGACATACTTATTGTAGAGGTATAACGCGTCCAGGAGTTCCCCATAGATATCCAACTGCAATTGGCTATATGCCCCGTTGCCGATGCGCACGGGTCTGGAATCTCGATATCCGTTCAGGTGATCCAGTGTCTGTTCCTTCAGATCATGCAGGCCATCAATCCCATACACGATTTGCAACGATCCATCCGCTTCGACTTCTCCGGTACGCGCGTCCAGCCAACGCATGAAACCTTCCGCTTCCTCGGTAAATCCAATCCTGAGCAAACCATAGAGCGTGAATGCGGCATCCCGAATCCATGTGTAACGATAATCCCAGTTTCGCCCCCCCCCGACGGTCTCCGGCAAGCTGCACGTGGGGGCCGCGATGATCGCGCCAGTCGGTTCGAACGTCAACAATTTCAGCGTGAGCGCCGATCGGCGGACCATTTCTTGCCAGCGGCCGGTATACGTGCATTTCGACAGCCAGCGATGCCAAAAATCAATCGTGCTTTCAAACAGCGCATTGGTTTCTTCCAGCGACGGACAACGCCCGCAGTGTCCGTTGGGTTCAATGCGTCGAACCACAAAGACGACCGCTTGCCCTTCCTGAAGCGTGAAGGTCGCCCGGACGCCTTGATCATCGAGGGTGAGTGGAATCGTGGTGACGAGCGCAAGGCTCAGCTCAGGCGAATGAAAGTTTGCCCCCTGTTCCGTCCTCTTGGTGTGATGCGTCGCGCGAGCGTAATCGAAGGCAGGGTGGCATCGTAACGTGAACTCCATACTTCCCCGCACGACTTTCACCCGGCGGATCAGTTGATCGTGCCATGGAGAGTTACGCGGCAGACCGGCCGGCATGAAATCCTCGATTTCTCCGACTCCATCTGGTGAAAGAAAACGAGTCACCAGCACATTGGTATCCGGCCAGTAGAACTGTTTCGAATTGATCCCCTGCCGCGTTGGAGTGATCTCGAATCGACCCCCCTTGTCGTCGTCCAGAATGGCGGCAAACACGCTCGGCGAGTCGAAGTATGGAAAGCAAAACCAATCGATCGATCCGTTCATGCCGACCAGTGCCGCTGTGCGCATGTTCCCTATAATGCCGTAGTTCTCAATGGGCTGATAGGGCGTGGGCTTCATTTCATTATCTCCCGGTCGTGAGAAGCATCTGATCTTAACACGTCATGACCGCTCACTCCGCTTACCGCGCTTCTTTATAATGGAAGATTGATATCAGCGCAAACAGGGAAAAGAGCGAAAAGGAAATCGATCATAACTACAGACCGGACTTGTCTCAGGTGTGCGCACCATCGACATTCTCATGTGCACAATGGCTTTTACGCAACCTGCGAGGCAGCTTTTCGGTGATTGCGTTCATCAGAACTTGGCAGGCTTTTTCATAACGTTTGGCTCATCTTCAGGAAATCTCTCGGGCGCTGCCCATTTAGCCCACTCCATTCTCAATCGATGCGTGATCATTCTAATTGACAAGAGCCTTTCCTGTGAAACGTTTGGGATGTCCATTGAGAAGGTCTCGGATGATCATTCTAATCTTGCCGCGTAACCCTGGCGCCTCATTTTTGATGAGAAAGGCCAATGCGCCTGCGGCAAACTCGTGCTTTTCATGGTCGTTCAAGACAATGACCTTGATGTCAAGCATCATGGCGCAGAGCTGACGAACTGCGGGTCTAACACCACGTCCGCCGCAATCATGGCTTTCCCGTCACACACGATCCCCACAATCCAGAAGTTGCCTGACAGAGAGCTGCTGAGGAATAGCAGGTTTTGTGTATTGTCGTCCGCTATCAGTAATCGAACATTCCTCACGGCCCACCTGCTTAACAGCTTCGGTAGTACCCGCCCGTAGACATAGGGGTGGCCAAAAGCGACGTAGGGCCGCAGACGATCATGGTGTCACACGGTGATATGCTTCAGCTCAATTGGTATGATGGCTTCCTATAACTGGCTCCCGCCATCAGGCGCGTGTCCTATGTCTTCAGAAGATCTGCCATTTCTCCCCGCTTGGAAAGGCGGGGAGGAATGGCAGCCCGTAGCGAAGCGGAGGCAAAATCCCTCTTGGTTACAAAAGCCCCGCCTGGAAGGGCGGTGTTCTTTACTTGTCTTCAATGTTCAGCTTGTTGATGACTTTCTTGGCGCCGGCATCACGCGCATTTTTCATCGCAGACTCGGCGGCACTTTGGTCCTCTACCGACCCTCTGAGCGTGACCACTCCATCCCTGACTGTGACGCGAATCCACTGACCGTCGACATAAGGACTTAAAGCTATCTCATTTTTGACAGCTGTTTTCAGATGATAGTCGGCCTTGTTATCAATGTAATGAGGATCACTGGGGACGATTGTCTGATCTGCTGCCTGACTCGGCAATGATAAGGCCAAAACCAATGCCCCTGCAATGACAAATCCAGCCAGTATTGCTTTACCTTGTGTTTTTTCTGTGTGCATCACGCATTCCTTTCATAAATTGCTTGTGGTTGAGCATGACATGACGCCGATGACTTTCGGAATAGGCACGATAAGCAGCCTCCTCGGTTAGATGTAAATAACGCACAGTATCAGTGTAAGGTCTTCGATGTCTGACCAGCTGAGCAATTTTGACCAGATCGCAGAAATTTTCTAGTTTTCTGGCGACGACACTTTAGGCTAGGAACGCGACGGGCGGGTACGTCAGAATTTACTCATGGGGTAGCACGTGAGCCAGCACTCAACCGCCTCATGGCTCTGGCATCATGCCCGACGACTGGACCTCCACGTATTCGACGACTCCGCAAGCGCAAGTCGTGCGTGAATTGGTGAAGGCGCGATTCAGTGTGCGCTTAGTCTGGCCTCGATCGGCTCGGTACGTGCCCGACCAAGTCCGACACCGCAGAGGAACAGCCGCCGGACCATGTACGGGGCCTGCAGCAAGCCGGAAGGGGATCGATCTCCGTCGCCCGGCCGTCGAACAGGCGAAATCCGCGCGGGGTGTTCATCCAGCCGTTGGCCTGCACGACAAAGACCGCGGCGGCCACCCGGTGCTCCCCGATCCGCCGGCCCTGAGCCTGGAGGGTCGGATGCACCCACGGACTCCCGTCGGTCCGTTGCGACTCCGCGTGGATCCCCCGAATCTCCATCAGGAGCCGTCGATTCTCGACGGTGCGGAGACTCTCGGGCTGGGCCATCCAGACAGAGTAGCCCGAGGGGGACACCGCGAGGAGGCGACACATCAACCGCACCAGGACGCGACCCGTATGCGCCTGCATGGCCTGGCACCTCATGCCAACGGCTTGGCGAAGTATCGCCGCCCCACGTGTTACAAAACCCCGCTCCTGCGTCCCACAGGCCAAGTCCCGTGTGAGGCGGGCCAGCGCCTCGTCGTGAGGCTTGCGCCGTCCCTTGCCGGGGAAGGCGGCGACTGCTGGCTTCCTGCGCCGTAACAGATTCGGCGTGCTCCCGAGATCGCGCGCGACCTGGGCGGTCGGCTGCCCGCCCGCTGTCACCAATTTCACGGCCTCTTGCTTGAACTCCCGAGTAAATACACGTCTGGTCGACCCATGATGACCCCCTCCGGGTGAGCATGCCCCACCCGGTTCGAAGTGTCCACTATTTCGGGAGAGGATCAGATCGGCCGCATGGCTGAGTAAGACCGTTCCAAGGCTCACTTGCTATCACAACCGCAAGACTCCGTTTAAATGTCATGTTGGCCTCTCGTTACAAGATGAGGCCACTCAAGGCGGCACGGCTTATAGCGTCCAAGTGCTCAAGACCTCGTCGGGCTTGGGCCGCGTAATACTGATAGCGTGGTTGCGGAAAGTGTATGACGACCAGGCGAAACATCTCTCGTGCCATGTATAGGTGCCCCATTTCCCGTGCAACCTGACCAGCATGAAGCGCACAGGCGGCAGCCATATCTCTTGGATCGATAGACAGGCGAACGCTCGGTACTACGTGAAACGGTTCATGACTTTCAATGGGGATCGGATCTTCGGCAGAGACGATTGTGTGTACCGCTCGAATGAGTCGTTGTGCATCCGCGCGCTTCGTATCAAGGTCCTCGCTTCGGAGGCAATTAGTATACGTGCTCCATAGGGCCATGAAGTGGTCGTTGTCAGACAGCGATGACGGTGCGGATTGCCGGCTTGTGTCGCATCCGCTAAGCGTGATCAGGAGGATCACCCCGAGCACAAGCTGCTGGAGATTTTCTTGACGCATAGGACACTCTCTCCCTGTCCCAATCATTGCCTACGACTACGATGCCCGCTATGCTGGTCATGCATGGACTGATTGTTGAATCGCTTCGTCAATGACTTCTAAAAGAATCGTGAATTCACTGCCTTTGCGAACCCACGCGAACGCTCCCCGCTCAACCACCTCGTGCGCCATGTCATCTTGTTCTCCTGAGAAGAACAGGACCGGAATTCCGGGCCACTTCACGTGGCAGACTGATAGTAATCCGAACCCGTTCATCCCCGGCATGTGGTAGTCGGTCAAGACGACGTCAATCGAGTGCCTATCCATCTGTTCCAAGGCTTCCCACCCGTTCGCCGCCCCATAGACCCTGTACCCAGCGCTGACGAGCCGGAGGGAAAGTAGATATCGTAAGTCGGAATTATCATCGACGACCAATACGCTTTTGTTGTTTCGTTCCATCGCTCTTATCTCCTTTCTTTCTATTTATCCCAACGACTGTGCAAACATTTCCGTGAAATTTCTCCGTCATCTTCGACGGAAGGAATAATCGGAAAGCTCTTCATGACCGACGAGATTCCATGTTCGAGGCACGACGTTGCTCCGTTTTCCGGCTTGTTTAAATGATACCAATACGCGCGCCTTCTTGGACCCTAGGAGAATCCCTTGTCTGGTTTTCATTTGATGAAGTCTCATCATCATGTGATCTTAACTCCAGAGAGGCGGACATAGTGTCCTTAGCAGTTGTACTGTAGCGCTGTCAGATGATGGGTCCATGAAGAGATTATGAAAAAATCTTCATGTCATGCTGAACGACTAGGAGGGCTTGTTCCAGATCGAAAACCTAGTGCTATCTGGAAACAGGCGATTCGGGAGCGGGTAAGAAAACTATTGTGAGAGATTGCGGTGGTCTCATGGAGTTGAGGTTGAGACATTGGAGAGAGACAAGTACCTGGTCAGTGCGGTGATGCGGCTGTTGAAAGCGGTCAGGGAGAAGGAGGTTCGGAGGAGTGTCTCGATGTCGTAGTTTACCGTATGGATGTAAGGAACGTGAATTATCCTGAAGGGTTGTGCCAATCGCCCTCAATGAGCCGATCCGCTTCGCTTGGACCCCAGGTGTTTGCCTCGTACTCGTGCAACGACATCGGGGTGTCGAGAATCGGCTGCACGACCCGCCAGGCAGCTTCTACCCCATCCCCACGGGCAAAGAGCGTGGCATCACCATTCATGGCGTCTCCAAGGAGACGTTCATACGCACCCATCTCGTCACCGGAGCACTGCTGCGCGACCAGCTCTATTCGTTTGCCCACCATTGCCTGTCCTGGAACTTTGATAGTGGTACCCACGGCGATTGTCACACCGGGGCTGAGCCGGAAACGAAAATAGTTCGGCAATGGTGGTTCGACCTCGTCCAACACGGGACACCGTGGCCGCTTGAACTCGACCTGCACTTCGGTAACCGTGACAGGGAGGCACTTACCAGTGCGCACATAGAACGGCACTCCCGCCCACCGCTCACTATCGAGGTAGAATCGGAGCGCTGCGAACGTCTCGACCTGGGACTCAGGAGCCACGCCACCCTCACGGCGGTAGCCACGGAACTGCCCTCGCACGACATCCGAAGGAATGAGCGGCCGTATCATCTTGAGGACTTTCACGCGTTCATCCCGAATCGATTCATAATCCCTACCGGACGGTTGTTCCATAACCAGGCAAGCCATCACCATCAACAAGTGACTTTGCACCACGTCGCGAATCGCTCCTACCTCCTCGTAGAACCGACCACGACCCGCCACTCCAAACTCCTCGGCCATCGTGATCTGCACACGCTGGATGGAGTGTCGATTCCACCCGGTTTCAAAGAACGGGTTAGCGAAACGGAAATACATCAGGTTCTGGACAGATTCTTTTCCGAGGTAATGATCGATGCGGAAAATGGCTTGTTCCGTGAAATAACTGAGGAGCGTGCGGTTGAGCTCCTGAGCGGAAACCAGGTTTCGCCCGAAGGGTTTTTCGAGAATCACGCGGGCCCCATCGATGCAGCCTGACTTCGCCAGCCCTTCAATGACTGTCGTGAACAAACTGGGCGGAACTGCCAGATAATAGAGTGGCTGCTCGACTCCGCCCAGTTCTTTGCGCAGTGCCTGAAACGTTCTCGAGTCCGCATAGTCAACGCGCACATAGTGCAGTAGACGACAGAGTGTCTCACACGCAATGGGATCGGCTCCCCCATGTTGTTCAAGGCTCTCGCGGGCTCGAGCTCGGAGCTGGTCGGCCGTCCACGCCGATCGGCCTACGCCGATGACCGGCACATCAAGGTGGCCGCGCTTGACCATAGCCTGTAACGCCGGAAAGATTTTTTTGAAGGCCAAATCACCGGTGGCGCCGAAAAAGACCAAGGCGTCGGACTGAGATGCACCTATCATGCCCT
>JBDTSF010000111.1:0-5626 GCA_039931295.1 Nitrospirota bacterium
CCTGACTAAAGACGATCTCGTCACACTTGATGGATTTGCCGATCGATCTGCCACTCTCCTCTTGGAATCGATCGCAGCCAGTAAAACCCCTCCCCTGGATCGGTTTCTGATGGGACTGGGGATTCGGCAAGTTGGACAACACATCGCTAAAGTCCTAGCGCGTGATTTTGGCTCTCTCGAGGAGATTATGTCGTCGGATCGAGAACGGTTTCAGCACATTCGTGAGATCGGTCCTGAGATTTCAGAATGCCTGATGGTTTATTGGTCTGAACCACGCAACCGGGAAGCCATCATACAGCTCCAGAAATCAGGCGTACGAGTTGCCCCGGGCCTTGCCGCTGGTGACCGGAAACAATCTTCACTTGCAGGGAAGACCTTCGTCTTTACCGGTGGGCTGGATCATTTCTCGCGAGACGACGCACAGCAGGCGGTCGAGACAATGGCAGGGCGCGTGTCCTCGAGCGTCAGCAAAAAAACATCCTATGTGGTTGCAGGGCGAGATCCAGGCTCGAAACTGGAGCAAGCCCGTACTCTGGGGGTGACAATCCTGACTGAACAGGAATTCGCGTCCCTGATTGGAGCGGATGAGAAAGGACTTAACCCGCATGATTCATGAAGGTTCGTCGCGAACGCGTGCAGACGCGAAGCGAGACGGGCACTCGGAGGCGGGAAGCCCTGGGGCATACTCGTGCAGTATGTCGAAGGGCTGAACGGCGAGACTGCCTGTCGCAGCCGCGTATCCGCGCTTGCAGCAGAACCATCATGAATCATGCGGGTTAACTGACGAGGTCGAGGTTCGGAACTTCGACGGAAACCGGTGATTTTTCTTCACGGAAGATTTGGACACTGCGGACAGACCGTGGCTCGGCTTCATGAATAAGGATTCGGCAGTTGGCAATTCGCACCTCTTCTCCAACCTTGGGAATTCGACCGAGCTCTTGTTGAATGAGGCCGCCGATCGTCACCGCTTCATCGCCAAGGTCGACTTTCAGGAAATCGTTGACCTTGCGTACTTCGGTTCTACCATGGACAAGGATGTGGTTTTTCCCTAGCCGCTTGATCAGTTCTTCCGTAATATCGGTTTCATCCATGATCTCCCCGACTACCTCCTCGAGAAGATCTTCAAGAGTAACGATCCCCATCACGCCACCGAATTCGTTGACGACAACGGCCATATGCCGTTTCTCCTGTTGAAACTGCTTCATCAGGTCGTCCGCCGTCTTGCCGGCAGGAACGAACAGCGGAGGATAGGCAATGTCTTTAAGCTTCCCCTCATTCTGCCCCTTCGCGAGTTCAGTCAACGCCCTTGTCTTGTAGAGAATGCCTGTAATGTTATCAAGCGTCCCGTCATACACAGGAATCCGCGAGTATTTCGAGTTGTAGAGAAGTTCCTGAGCCTCCTTCAGGCACAGATTCCCATCCAACGAAAACACGTACAGACGAGGCGTCATGGCGTCCTCAGCTGTGATGTCTTTGAGTTGGAAGACGTTCTTGATCATTTTCACCTTCTCAAACTCAATGGTCCCAGTCTTCCCTCCTTCATCCAGCATGATCTTCAACTCTTCCTCAGTGACGAGGGGAAGCGTCAGACCCTTTCCTCCTGTCAATTTGTAGATCATCGGCACGATCATAAATAACAAGGGCTTGAGAAGCAGCTGCACAGCATAGACGGGGTAGGCCATGTTCAGGGTGACCGGAACCGCAAACTTGGCGGCGAGCGTTTTAGGAATTACATCGACGGCTACTAAGAGAACAAACGTCAGCAGACCAACCATGACGGCAAGCGCCTCGTCAAAAATAGTTTGGCCGCCATAGATACTCAGGGTCAAAAAGGTCGCGTACATCGGTGTCGCCACGCCGATCAGACGGTCACCAACCAAAATAGTCGAGAGGAGCTTTTGAGGGTCACTACGGAGATGGAGCGCCAACTTCGCTCGAGTATTCCCAGCTTGCGCAAGCGCCTTCAGCTTCGTTGAGTTAACCGCAAAGAAACCAATTTCTGCCGTAGATATCACAGCCGAAAGAACGATAAGACCCAAGAGGATTAGAATATCCATAGATTGCACTGCATTAGAGATATCTGACTATATCGGCCAGCCTGGAATATGAGGGTGGCCAGGGGCTGGCCCCTCTTGCCTTGACCCGGCATTGTATGATTTGGGGGAACAGAGTAACGTGATAGGGGTCTATGGGACCTGTATCCATTGGACTATACATCTACCATAGGGATGGAGTAGCGAGCAAGTTTATGCTGAAAACGCACTACAATATCAGCTAGTTGCATTGCATATTCGCGGAAACACGAAAGAATTGGAAGGGTAGGATGGGTAAGAATATCTTCGTTCATTATCCATCGTCTCGAAATATAAAGGCTTGGAGCCCAAGGGAGGATTCAAGGTGGGAGACGGCGTCTTCTGCTTGGGCCTCTCTTGAAAACTGACCAATCTGTACTCGATACCGCTTTCCTTCGGGCAGATCGACAACCTGAATTCTTCCCCCGGGATAGAACTGTTTCACACGCTCTAAGAGGTTTGCGGCATTCTGCTGATCAGAAAATGACCCCACTTGCACTCGCAAGACCCCCATATCAGCAGCCCGCCCTTGATACCCAACGACACGTAATTCTATCTCATCGGTTCCAGCTCCAATCATTCCCAGCGCGTGAGCCCCGGCGAGCGAAAGATCGAGCACCCGCCCCCTCGCGAATGGACCACGATCGTTAACACGAACCGTGACCTGCCGACCAGTACTCATTGATCGAACCACTGCAATCGAACCAAGGGGTAAGGTCCGATGAGCAGCCGTCAACTGGTGCATATCGTACCGTTCACCATTCGCCGTCTTGTTTCCATGGAATCCAGGGCCATACCATGATGCAACCCCGCGCTCAACAAACCCGATAGGATAGCCTGGGAAGTAGACAGGTTTGGGTGTGCCGCTGCAAGCGGCCAGGGTACCGATCATGAGGGTTATGAGAAGATGGGCTGAGAAGCGAGACCAGAAGGCTTCCGCGCTACGTGATGTGTCCAGCAGGCGGCAGACGAACTTCGTTGGCATATGAAAACTTCGATGGTAGGCACGTGCGGGACAACAGGGGGACACTACTGGAAGATGCTCAAAAAGGCTAGACGTCTCACCCGCCCAACACTGGCGGTTATTTCACCCTCCCACCCTGAGTCTGCCAAGACAGACTTTTCGCCCTGGGACGCGCCTTGCTCCAAGCAAGGCCGCAGCGAGCGAAGATCCGAAGGAGGTACCGACCGCACTTCGTGGGGCCGTTCGCCTATGTCATGGATCTTGGCGAACGAAAAACCCCTTCCAGCATTTCCGCCCTCCGTTGAGGGTCTGAGGGATGCGAGAACGCTGCCCGGGGAAAGGCTCGTCTCGGCGCGCCGGGGCTGGGCGAGTGAAATGAGCGACTCTTTCAGCATCCGACTAAAACTCATCGAGCGATTGATCCTGCAGGATTGTGAGTGCTTTCGCTGTGTGCGAGACAGTCAGCACGACAATCGCGCGTTTCCCCTCTCGAGACGGGGTGCAGTAGCCGCATTTAATGTTGATGCGTGCCTTCGTCAGCAGATCCGCCACTTCTTTCAATGCACCCGGTTTATTTTCGAGGCTCAACAGCAAGGCAGTTTCCTCTGTATGCTTGACCTTTGCTGCTTTCAACGCCGCACGAGCCCCTTCTAGATCCGCAACCAACAGTCTCAGCTTCCCCGTTCCAGCGACTTCCGGAGCAGAAAAGGCCTTGATGTTGACCTTCGCCTCACCAAGGACCTGAGCCACTTTCGCCAGAACGCCGGGTTTACTTTTTCCGCTAATGACTAATTGTGTCGTTGTAGGCATGGACTTCTACTCCCTAAACCGCATTCAAATTGTTGAAAAAACGTCATCCGGTAAACCATGACTGTACAATGAAACGGCTTCGCCTCTTGCTGCGAGACCGAACGGTTGACCGGATCGGAGATTATGAAAATCCCTTCCCCACACCAGACGTACGTCTGGTGTTCCCTTCTTACGAGCAGCCGCTCGTCTCGCCGCAGGTTTCACACTTGAGGCAGGTCCCGTTCCGCACCATGGTGAACTGCTTACATTGAGAACAAGGATCTCCCTCGTAGCCCTTTTGGCGTGCCATTTGAACAGCCGTTAACGTGAACGTTTCACGCTTCAATTCGACGGTATGCGAGACGTTCCCATTTCCGTTGCCATGGCCATTCCCTTTATGACGCGGTATCGCACCTCGTCGTGCAGGAAATATCTCTGTACTGATCGATGTCGACGCCAACGTTTCAGGAGTGGCTTCCTCTTCCACGCACTCAGGGTCTTGCTCATCCTTCTTGACAGAGTCCATTCGAAGATCCTCTTCCTTGACCTGCGCCAAGTCATACCGGTCGAGATAGGTGACCGCAAGCTCTCGGAAGATATAATCGATGATCGATGTGGACATCTTGATACGGTCGTTCAGTTTA
The DNA here is from genome assembly GCA_039931295.1 of Nitrospirota bacterium. Lineage (GTDB taxonomy): Bacteria > Nitrospirota > Nitrospiria > Nitrospirales > Nitrospiraceae > Palsa-1315. The sequence continues at coordinate 4,470 of JBDTSF010000111.1, forward strand.
ACCGGCCCGTTCGGTTCAAAGCGGGTAAACACAAAGGCTTCGACAAACTCCTCAAGCGGAACGCCATGTTGGAGGCCAAGTGAAATCGCAATGGCAAAACAGTTCATGAGGCTGCGAAATGCAGCCCCTTCTTTGTGCATATCGAGGAAAATTTCTCCGCACGTCCCGTCCTCATACTCACCTGTACGTAAATACAGTTTGTGACCACCAACGACGGCTTTCTGCGTGTATCCATTACGCCTGGCTGGGAGCGGTCGGCGCTTCGCTAAGTATCGCACCAACACCCGTTCTGTAACTTTTTCTGCTATCGACAATATTTCAGACGAGGCCTCGATGGTCTTACCGCTATCCGTCGAGGCTGATAACGGCTGGCTCAACTTCGAACCGTCTCGATACAGAGCCACGGCCTTCACCATGCTCTTCCAGGCGAAGAGATAAGATGATTTGACGTCTTCAAGGGTCGCATCGGCCGGCATATTAATCGTTTTACTGATGGCGCCACTGATAAATGGTTGCGCCGCCGCCATCATCCGGATGTGCGCGTTGACGGCAATATACCGCTGGCCAATCCGGCCACAACGATTTGCACAATCGAAGATCGGAAGGTCCTCGGCCTTGAGATGTGGGGCCCCCTCTACCGTCATGGTCCCACAGCAATAATCATTGGCGGCAGCGATTTCTTCTTGTGTGAATCCCAACGCCTTCAGCATATTAAAGTTGGATTCATTCAATTGCGCATCGGTCAATCCCAACTTCTCACGGCAAAAACTCTCACCCAACGCATATTTATTGAACGTAAATTGAATCTCGAAGGCCTGAGCCAAGCCGCTTTCCATTCGCGCAAGTGCCGCGTCATCGAACCCCTTCCGCCGCAGGGTTTCATGGTTAATGAATGGTGCCGTCTGCAAGGTCTGTCGTCCGACACAATAGTTCACGATATCCTGAATCTGAGACTCGTTATACCCCAAGGTGGTGAGCGCAGTGGGTATGCTCTGATTGATGATCTTGAAATAGCCTCCGCCGGCCAGCTTTTTAAATTTGACCAGCGCAAAATCCGGTTCGATACCCGTTGTATCGCAATCCATCACGAGCCCGATCGTACCCGTTGGAGCAATCACCGTGACCTGTGCATTGCGATACCCGTAGGCCGTCCCCAA
>JBDTSF010000112.1:0-5946 GCA_039931295.1 Nitrospirota bacterium
TCACGGTTCACGCCTCACACCACATGTTTCACGGTTCTTGGGCGCGAGGCGAGAACGACGTTGATGGACTTTTTCAGCAGCCTGCTAGGATTTTTTCTTGTTTGCTGAGGGCGGAGGAGCTGGAGGGCTTTTCTGTGGTGACGCACTCACAGGAGCTGTCGACGTCGAGGGAGGCGTTGACTCTAGCGCTTTCTTCGTCTCCAAAATCTTGGTCCGAATCGTGGTCTCGCTGGTGAAGGGAGAGTTCGGATAGGCCTTGATCAGTTCTTGGTAGCGAGCCAACGCCGCATCAGGCCGGGATTGAGATTCTTCCAGCCGCGCTAGTTCAAATAGCGCCTGGTCCCGATTCAACGTACCGGGGGTCTCCAAAATACCGGTGAGGGCCTTCACCGCCTGATCCCGGTCTCCCTTATGCAAGTACACATAGGCCAGGCGTTGCTGCACTAACCCAGCCATTGACGGATTCGAACCGTATAAAGAAAGAAAGCGCTGATAGGCCTCAATCGCCGGACCCAATTCATTGGCCTGGACCAATGTATTTCCTAAATGGTACAAGGCCAGTGGCGCGGAAGCGGTGCGTGGATATTGATCGACGATCTGCCGATACCTTGTGATCGCTTCCTTGCGCGCCTGATCGGCCTTCTGAGGGTCGCTGGCAGAGGGAGCGGTCAAGAAACGCATGGCCTCTTGCTCAAGGTCTAGGGCTTTCTGTGTCGTCTGGCGATCGACATAAAAGACTCCGCCGACCACGGCTACTGCAAGCACCGCGACTCCTAGCCCCACGAGCAGGGGGCGTAGATAATTCCGTGGCCCATGGAGTGTATGGTCCACCCAGCTCGAGAGATGGGCTTCATCGACCGTAAGAGTCTTGGGAGGAACCTTGATACGATAGCTCATGGATGGATCGTCGGAGAGAGCGGAGACGGTTTCCTCAAGTTGTGTACGCGCCTTATACTTACTCGGGATTTCACGATTTTGTCAATGAGGCATCTGCCGGTTGGCTTCTAGAACGTATGCGTCTCCCATTTTGACAGACAGGCCACCATACATGTTTGAACAACGGCTCAACGAATTGGCTGCGCGACATCTGAGCAGGTGCCTGACTCCGCTCCATTCCGGCGTCGGCCCGGTCGTTGAGATGGCAGGACGCCAGATCCTCTTGCTCGCCTCAAACGACTATTTGGGACTGGCCACGCACCCGGAAGTCATTCAGTCTGCCATTGAGGCCACACAACGGTTTGGCGCCGGCGCCGGCGCAGCTCGGTTGGTCTCAGGCTCGTTGCCGCCGCATCAGGAGATCGAGTCGGCCCTGGCGCAGTTCAAAGGGACTGAAGCCGCACTGACGTTTGGCTCAGGCTACCTTGCGAACATTGGCACGATCCCGGCACTGGTCGAACAAGGCGGATTGATCCTGGCCGATCGCCTGTGCCATGCCAGCCTTATCGACGGCTGCCGTCTCAGCACAGCCGACTTCCGTATCTATCGCCACAACGATACCAGCCACCTAAAATCCCTTCTGGTCAAAAGACGCCAGGCACGACGCACACTCATTGTGACCGACGGCCTGTTCAGTATGGACGGAGACCTCGCCCCGTTGCCTGAACTCAGTCGGTTAGCTCAGGAATATGAGGCTGACCTCTATATTGACGATGCCCACGGCACAGGCGTGATGGGACCGCACGGACGAGGAACGGCCGAACATTTCGGCATCGAGGCACAAATCCCATTTCAGATGGGAACCTTGGGTAAAGCCTTCGGTAGCAGTGGCGCCTACCTTACTGGACCCTCGATATTGATCCGTTATCTTATGAATACGAGCAGGTCCTTTATCTTCACGACGGCGCCCCCACCGAGTTCGGCTGCTGCCGCCATGGCAGCATTGCGTATCCTGCAACGAGAGCCGGAGCGACGCGCTCGCTTGTGGGCGAACCGTGAACGGTTGTTCTCAGGATTGACCCACATGGGATTCAGTCTGTCCCCCAGCGCCAGTCCGATCATGCCGATCCTCGTCGGCAATGCCGACAAGGCACTCTCGTTTGCCGCACACCTCTTCAAAGAAGGCGTCTATGCCCCGGCGATTCGGCCACCGACCGTTCCGGACGCCACCAGCCGCATTCGCGTGACGGTGACCTCCGAACATACCTCCAGTCATATCGACCAGGCCCTCATCGCGTTTCAACGCGCGGGGGAATCGGCAAGACTGATCTGATCGAAGGTCTCACCTCTCCACAACCGACCACCAGAGATTTTACGCGCCGCTTCCGGCTATTTCCTTGCTTTCCCATCACCCTGTGGCATGATGCTCCCAAGTAGTCGTGACGCTCGACAGGCCATCACTGACTAGATTTTCTTATCGAGGAGTCCACGTACATGGATATTTCGAAGCTCCTGACCTTCACGGCTAAGGAGGGCGCGTCAGATTGTCACATCAGCGCCGGCGAGCCACCGATGATCCGGATGAACGGCGATCTGAAGAAACTTGATCATCCTGTCCTGACCACAGAAGAAACACACTCGCTGATCTATGACATGATGAGCGATACCCAGCGGAAGAATTTTGAGGAAAAACGCGAATGCGATTTTTCCTTTGAATTGGGTGACATCGCCCGATTCCGCGTCAATGTCTTTGTCCAAAGCCGTGGGCTGGGCGCCGTCTTCCGAAACATTCCCACCCAGATCATTCCGATGGAAAAGCTCGGCATGCCTCCGATCGTGCGACAGCTCTGCGATCGGGAAAAGGGATTGATCCTTGTGACCGGACCAACCGGATCAGGCAAATCGACGACGCTGGCCTCCATGGTCGACTATCTGAACAACACCTTCGAAGGACATATCCTCACGATCGAAGATCCGGTGGAATTCGTCCACAAGTCGAAGAAGTGTCTCGTTAATCAGCGGGAACTGGGCGTCCATACCCTGTCTTTTGCGAATGCGCTGAGGGCTGCGCTCCGCGAAGACCCGGACATCATCCTCGTGGGTGAAATGCGCGACCTGGAAACCATCCAGCTCGCGTTAACGGCTGCGGAAACGGGCCACTTGGTCTTTGGCACACTCCACACCTCCAGCGCGCCGAAAACCATCGACCGCATCATCGACGCGTTTCCTCCGAACCAACAGTCCCAGGTCCGCACACAGCTCGCCGAAGCGTTGGAAGCGGTCATCACCCAAACCCTCTTGAAGAAAAAAACAGGGGGGCGAGTCGCCGCTCTCGAAATCATGGTCGCCACGACCGCGGTCAGAAATCTGATTCGCGAGGGTAAGTTGCACCAGATTCCCGGCATCATGCAGGCCAGCCAGAAAGACGGCATGCAAACGATGGACATGGCGCTGTTCGATTTGGCGACTCGCGGAATCGTCACCAAAGGCGAAGCCCAGTCACGCAGCATGAATCCCAATTTGTTTGGATCCGCAATGAGCGGCGCGGCGTAACGTACCTGACAGGACACCCGGGGGCAGCATGGATGTTCGCAGTCTTTTGAAAGTTATGGTGGATCAGGAAGCTTCAGACCTGTACCTCACCGTCGATTCAGCTCCCGCCTATCGCGTCCACGGTTCGACACAGCAAACCGACACGCCACCGTTTACCAACGAACAGCTCGAAGCCCTTGCGCTCGCGCTGATGCGCGGCCAGCAGCGTGGGGAATTCGAGGAGAAAATGGAAATGAACCTGGCTCTCTACTACAAGGAGCTCGGCCGTTTCCGTGTCAATATTTTTCGGCAGCGAGGGAACGTCGGCTTGGTTTTTCGGCATATCAAAGCCGAGATCCAGACCGTCGAGCAGCTCGGCTTACCTCTGATCGTCAAAGATATCGCCATGACGAAGCGCGGGCTGGTGCTGGTGGTCGGAGCCACCGGTTCCGGAAAGTCCACCACTCTTGCCGCCATGATCGATCACCGCAATTCCATCCATCCCGGGCATATCGTGACGGTGGAAGATCCAATCGAGTTCGTCCACAATCATAAGCGATCACTCATCACTCAACGAGAAGTGGGGTTCGACACACTCTCATTTCAAAACGCGCTGAAGAATACCCTTCGGCAGGCGCCGGATGTGATTCTGATCGGCGAAGTCCGGGACACGGAAACGATGGAAGCGGCGATCACCTTTGCGGAAACCGGACACCTGTGTATCGCCACCCTCCACTCGAACAACGCGAACCAGGCCATCGAACGTATTATGAATTTTTTCCCGGTGGAACGACACGCGCAAATCTATCTCCAATTATCGCTCAATCTTCGCGCCATCATCTCGCAGCGGCTCGTGCCATCTGTAGACGGAAAGCGGGCTCCCGCGCTAGAAATCATGCTCGATACGCCACGCGTCAAGGATCTCATCAAGAAGGCCGAGATCGATTTGCTCAAAGAGGCGATGGAACAAGGGGTAGACGAAGGATGCCAGACATTCGACCACGTGCTATTCCAACTCTATAAGGCAGAGCGTATTTCGCTTGAACAAGCCTTGATCAATGCCGACAGTGCCAATAATCTCCGGCTCAAAATCAAGCTGGAGGGCCTCAGAGGGGACGATGCGATCAGCGCACTCCTCGACAAGAAATCAGGCGAATCCAGCACCGGAGCCTTCAAGATCCAGGGAGGGCCACAGGGCAATGTGACCCCCCTGCGCAAGCGGTAGTCGCTCACCGCACCACCCACGCACTCCCTAACCAATCCGACAAGGATCACCACGCATCCTGTGCTGTACGATCTCCTTGTCGCTCAAGATACGAGGCGATCTTCTCCAGCGCAAGCGCGCTGAGTTTCGCGCCATACCATGTCGGCATCGTGCTGGCTGGATACCCGGACACAACGAACAGCCCCGGATCGATGACCGATTCGACCACATACTCGTGTACCGTTTTTGCGTGACCCCGATATGCCGGATCAGCCAATCGTGCAGGCCCTGTCGTACCCAATAAGAGAGGAGGCCCTACGCGCCCATTAGCCCCAGAAATACCTGGAAGCATGTGGCACACCGGACAGCCAGCCTTCGTAAAGATCTCTGTAATCGATTCATCTCCTGTAACCAACGGCACCATATCAGGAGTCAGCGCGACGGGAGATGAAACAGGCGCCGGCGTGACCGGAGGGGGATTGAGGGAGCGGAGAGCGAACACTGTCCCCAGTAATAGCGCGACCACGATGAGCGGCGTAATAGATCGTTCAACCATAGAGCCGGTCACAGAAACAATTCGGGCAAGTTGTCATGCAAAGCAACCCTATGGCCGACTGAACCTGCCCCTCGGCTGATAGGCTCGGGCCGGCGCCGACGGTCGGCGTCACTCACTTCGGTACATCCATCGCACAGCGAAATCCGATCGTCCGATCCTCGAAATTCGGCTCCGCTGAGAACCGCGCCGCCGCACGCAGCGCAGACGGGACATCCGCCCACGACCCTCCTCGCAGGACGCGTTTCTCACCAGTCATAGGGCCGGATGGGTTCCTCTCAGGACTCTTGCGATAAGAGTCGCGCTCATACCAGTCAGCCACCCACTCCGCGGCATTCCCCGCCATATGAGAGACGCCAAACGGGCTTTTTCCACCCTCTTTCAATCCATGCCGCACACTCATTCCCTCAAGACCGCCGGTGACCGCCATTAACGTGATCGCTTCACTCACCCACATGCCTCGGTTATAGTTCGCAATGTCGATGAACGGCTGCATCTCTCCCCACGGATACCGGCGGCCATCGCTCCCCCGAGCCGCCTTCTCCCACTCAGCCTCCGTCGGAAGGCGTTTCCCGGCCCATCGACAATAGGCGACTGCCGATTCCCATCGCATCCCGATTGCCGGTCGATCTCCCACCAACGTCGAGGCCTCATCGTCCCATGTGGGAGGCGCGTCATGTTTCCCTGCTTCCAGAAATTTCCGATAGAGGCTGAGGGTGACTTCATACCGGTCGATGTAATAGTCATCAAGCGTCACGGTATGTGCAGGTCGCTCGTTTTG
>JBDTSF010000113.1:0-2082 GCA_039931295.1 Nitrospirota bacterium
GCAAGGGACATGAAGTCGTTGCGATGGACAACCTGATCACGGGTCGTGTGGAGAACATCGCGCACTTGATGGGGAACCCACAGTTCAGTTTTATCAAATACAACGTCTGTGATTATATTCATGTAGATGGACACTTGGACGCGATTTTACATTTTGCGTCTCCGGCGAGTCCACAAGACTATCTGGAGATGCCGATTGCCACGCTCAAAGTCGGGGCTCTGGGTACCCATAAGGCACTGGGTTTGGCAAAGGCGAAAGGGGCTCGATTATTGTTAGCCAGTACGTCTGAAGTGTATGGCGATCCTTTGCTCAATCCACAGCCCGAGTCCTACTGGGGGAATGTGAATCCGATCGGCGCGCGTGGTGTGTATGATGAGGCCAAGCGCTTTGCTGAAGCCATGACGATGGCCTACCATCGCTACCATGGCGTGGATACCAGGATTGTGCGTATCTTCAATACCTATGGCCCACGGATGCGCCCACACGATGGACGCGTCGTCTCAAACTTTGTTGTCCAAGCGCTTCAAGGTAAAGCGCTGACCATTTTTGGCGATGGAAACCAGACGCGAAGTTTCTGCTATGTCGAAGATCTTGTGCGTGGCATTACGGAGCTGCTGTTGATCGATTCGGATAAATCTGTGGCTGAACGGACCAACCGATCAAGCTTTCTGACGAAATCAGACCAGCCTCTAAAAGAAACGATGCACGATCCTGTGAATATCGGGAATCCGCGTGAGTTGACCGTGAAGCAGATTGCAGAGTTGGTACTCAAGCTCACAGGCTCGAAGAGCAAGATCGAGCATATGCCTTTGCCGGTGGATGATCCAAAGGTGCGCCGACCAGACATACGCCGTGCCAAGGAATTTCTCGGATGGGAACCGAAGGTTGAGTTGGAGGACGGCTTGCGAAAGACGATCGAGTACTTCCGCCAGGTAATCTGATAGAGAATTCTCGGTGATAGGGAAACGAAAGTGTGAGGAAGAGTAAGGAGAGGGTGATGGCGATGAAAATCAGTGTCTTCGGTCTGGGGTATGTGGGAACCGTTTCGGCGGGCTGTCTTGCCTCCAGTGGCCACACGGTCTGGGGCGTCGATGTCAATGCCGATAAGGTAGCAGCGATTAATTCAGGGGCCGCTCCTATCGTTGAGCCCGACATCTCACAGTTTATCGCCAAAGCTCAGAAGCAGGGTGTGTTACACGCCACGGTGTCATCGGCTGAAGGAATTCAGAACACCGATGTCTCATTCATTTGCGTGGGGACGCCGAGCCAAGCGAACGGCAGTCTTGATCTCACCCACATGAAGCGGGTATGTGAAGATATCGGTCTGGCCCTACGTGATAAAAAGACCCCACATACAGTGGTGTTTCGCAGTACGACGTTGCCGGGAACGACGGAGGACGTGGCCATTCCGATTCTTGAGAAACACTCGGGTAAGACGGTCGGAAACGGTCTATTTGTCTGCTACAACCCGGAGTTTCTCCGGGAGGGAACGTCGGTGAAAGACTATTACCATCCTCCCAAGATCGTGATCGGCGAGCGGCAGGCCGGCGAGGGTGATGTGGTTGAAGAAATCTATGCCGGTATCACAGCGCCGACTATTCGGACGTCGATCCGCGCGGCGGAGATGGTGAAGTATTCCGATAATGCCTTTCATGCTCTGAAAGTGACGTTTGCCAATGAGATCGGAATCCTGTGCAAGAGACTCGGCATCGACAGCCATGCTGTGATGGACATTTTTTGTCAAGATACAAAACTGAATCTTTCAAAAGTGTACCTAAAACCGGGGTTTGCTTTTGGAGGGTCATGTTTGCCCAAGGATCTTCGCGCCTTGTCGTACCAGGCGAAACGGACAGATGTGGACGTGCCGGTCTTGAATGCCATTCTTCAGAGCAACATGTCTCAGATCAAAAGTGTCATCCAGCGGATTGTTGCGTTGGGCAAAAAACGAGTGGGATTTCTCGGAATGACCTTCAAGCCGGATACGGATGACCTACGAGAAAGCCCTCTCGTAGAAGTGATCGAGACGCTCCTAGGAAAAGGCTTTCAGGTGAAAATCTATGACAAGAACGTGGCGACCAGCCG
>JBDTSF010000114.1:0-8054 GCA_039931295.1 Nitrospirota bacterium
GACTTCCCCGCCGTCAATTCAAACTGGCTGTCGACCCAGATTTCACCCACCGCTGGTGTGGTCGGGTTATACAATTGAGCATTTGGATTGACTGCGGCTGACTGCAGGAGCGTATTGAGATTCGCAACCGGAACCTCAACCCCATTCGCATCGTACGCAATCACCGGGACAGGAGGATAGCTTGGTTGCCAGCTGGACTTACGGTAATCCTTCCAATTATTCGGGTCTGTGATCATGAAGTTGGTTTTCACCAGGCGGAGAGCCAAATCGCTGGCTGTCGGAATCTCAATGCCGTTCACCAGTGTAATCTTTTTGCCGAGATCCAAACCTAAGCCCCCGTTTACGTGCGTGGCGGGATCATCCACGATGACGGTTGCAAACATGTAGACATGAATGTCACAGATGAAGACATACAGGCCTGGCGTATTCAATTTCACTTCGTTTGTCCCATCCGTTACCGGGTGGAGAAAATCGATAGGTGTCTTGAATGGCGTCGTGGCGAATGGTACGGCAGCATCGTGTGTGGCACCCGTGGGCCACAGCAAGCTCAGCGCCGTATGGATCGTGCTGGCTTCTCCACCCACCGAGGAAAACCCCACCGTTTCTCCAGGAGCAATGACGGCGAGGGACCTCTGCTGAGCCCCCCCAATGGCAGCAGGCACACACCCGATTGATGCCGAGTTGGCTGTGTTCGAACAGGTAAAAAAGTTTCCCGGCCTGTCTCCAGCCTCGAATGTGATGGTCGGTGCCGCCTGGGCCATGCCAGCCGTGCCCCATCCCACCAGCATACTGAATAGAGCCAATAAGAGATGTCGCATGTTCATAACGCCTTCCTTTAGGGTTTTGCCATGTGTGAACAGCTGCTGCTCACACATGGCCTTCGTTTCTATTCAATCGACTAGTGGACGTGAAGCTCCGACATCATGCCGAACGTGGCATGAGGAAGGATGTGACAATGGAACAGCCACCGACCCAGCCCTCCCCCTACCGACTTCTTCGTCGTCGGCCGATCGGCCAAGGAGACCCGGAACGTGAGGGTGGAAAACGCAGGCACATCCAGGATGTCCAGAAACTCATTATACGGGAAGCTGTAGGATCCTCCTCCTATTGAGGATGTCAGGCTCTTCGGCTGAAACGAAAACCCGTGCAAATGAAACGGATGGTGCGCCCCCGTCGTATTGGTCACCATCAGCTCCAGCGTATTGGAGAGGGCTGCATGACGGGATGATGCCAGATAAAAAGGATTGCCGTGATTGGCCATACCATCTTTCCCGAGGCCTGTGAAGTCACGCGGCATCGGAACCCCGTCAATCGACCCCTCAAACGCACCGATGTTGGTCCAGAACGTCAGCTGGATGTCTGGATTCGTTGACCCGTTTTCACTGCCTTTAAGGGCAAGATTACCCGTTAATGTATCGAGTGCCAGGACAGCCCCCCCAGTGCCCGCAAGCAGAGCCGTACCCTCCCCAATGGAGTAAGAGCCCGCACTACCATTCACCTTCAGGTGCATCACCGGCACCGTCGGAGTCCACGACCATGTGTCGAGCACTCGCTGAAAATCCTGCTGCCAGAGGGTCAGCACGCCTGTGGCGCCCGACGGAATTGCCGCCACCACATCTGCACGACCGGCAGGCGGAACCAGAATTTCGCCCTGCACATACCCAAAAGCAGCACCCCCCTCAAGAACCGCGTTGTTGAGCAGCCCCCCTTGTCCACCGATTCGAACTAGGTTGACTTGAGTCCCTCCGTTATCAGTCAAACGAAGGCGCATGTAACGGACCGGCGAGGGATTCACGATCTGTAACCGCAGTCCCTGACCTGGCTGGACGTCGAGCGTCGATGCCCCAGCTGCAAGCGCGCCTGGCGCCGCAGGAGTTCCCGCCCGCCCGCCGACATTCACGCCGTTGGTCAGGACCGTAAACCCTTCACTCATACGACCAGTCAAACTGGGAGATTGAATGTTCGGAACGTCTCCGGCACTGTATAGACCCGGTGAATACCCTCCATTTGCATCAAGGGGATCAGTATCGCAGAGGATGCTCGGGGACTGAGTCAAGTCATGATTTGAGTAGTTGACCTGCCACGAGGTAATGCCACTGACGTGCGGCAGACCGTCAGCATATGTGGCTGGGTTGGTCCCATTAGGGCCAGTACCGCAGACCGTGATGTCGCTGAGCACCAGCGTCTTGGTTTGATCTGCCGACGGGATGACCCCACCCCGGAGACTTTGCTCATATCCCTTATTATCTTCAATAATGATCGACCCGTAGAGCCCTTTGGCCACTTGGTTGGTCGACGAGTGGTGATGCGGGTGGTACCAGAAGATCCCCGGCCGGCTGACGATGAAATCGTAGTCGAACGTACCCCCTTTTGGACCCACTGCAGACTGAGTCAGTTCCGTGCCGTCACTGGCATTGTTCACCTCGATGCCATGCCAGTGAATACCAGACACATTCGCCTCAGGCGTGAGCCCAGAAGCGGGAAGGTTGTTCACAAAATGCACGATGACCCGGTTTCCTACCTTGAGCCGAAACTCCGGACCGGGTATTCCAAGCGGAGTACAGTGACTAAGCTGCTTGTCTGAACAGCTCTTAAACGCCATCCCCTTCGCATTCACCCCATTGTCGATATTGACGGTCGCCTCGCCTGCCACAATCCAGGTCTCGACGATGTTGGAATCAGCATTACTGTCGAGAACCTGTAGAACATCATACGGACTGCCTCCAGTCGTGGCATGCGCCGACTCCTTGCCGGACACGAGCAGCATGAGCGCCACGGCAGCGACGAGACATGCTTTCCAACTATTGATCTTCACGACTTTCGCAGAATTGCCTGATAACACTTGCTCCATGGTATATCTCCCTGGTTTTATTACCAACGATCCGCGCATACGCATGTAAAAGAAATCCTCCCTAATGTCAATCGCTTCATTTACCTACCGCTCTGAATGAGAAACAGCGCAAGCTGCTTTTTCCAGGGCACCCGGTCACTTCAAGGGCAGCTCGGGTTGATTACCGCTTGCGTTGGCCGACCACTTTATAAATACTCCTTCCAAGCTCGCGCGTATCCTCTCCAGGAAAGTAGCCTGAATTGGTCTCCCACTGCGCGCATCGAGCAATCTCCATCCATCTAAATAATCCTACCAAGCTCCCTTGTTTCTCCTCTTTTGGAAGGACACCAAATGTTGGTCTAAGTGCGTCCGTTGAACGAGCTTACAGGTGGTCCCTCCAAGCTCACTTGTTGTTTCCTCAGGGATGAGGGCTGATTGATCTTCCACTGCGCGCGTCCAACGAGGGCCTTCTGAGGCCGCGCGTTGCGCGAGCACAGAAGATCATCAGCCTCCATTCCCCTCCTCTGTTCCGGGAGCACAGGACCAGCGTGGGCGCCCTTCCAATTCTTTTTTCGTCCGCCCTCTGCGAGCATAGGAGCCCAATCAGGCCTCCCTCCATTTTTCTGCCAGTAGTGACCCGCGCCCGGGCTCGTTCGTCCGGATCTTCGAAGGCCAGAATGAATGGATCAACCGCTCCCGGGGGAGTCGACCGCGCCCAGGCCTCGAGGGCCCGGAGCCGAACGCGTACATTCGGCGAGTTGAGTTTTTGGGCCATCAGTTCTGGCACAACCAGACCCCACACTGGGTGTCCCGGCTCAGAAGATAGATCAGGCACCGCTTGGGGGGATGTCTCCTCCTGGGACTGTCCCCGTTCCTGACGTGGAGCCTGTCCCACTGACCGAAGCAAGGGGCACTGGGCTCGCAACCTGGGTGACTACGTCGTTGCGTGGAGACGGACCCTGCTTGGACAGAGGTGGCCCGCCCACGCTCGCGCGCGAGTCAAGGCTCGGTGCGTTGTCGGACGAAGGCGGTCCGCATCCGGCCAGTCCCGCGAGAAGCATCAGGTTCAGGAGCATCGCCGGGCACGATCGTGATGGATTCATGTCCTCAGACCTTTCAGATAGCACTGCGATGCGGGATCGGGAACGATCTGCGCGAGGATATCATTGCTGAGGCGTTGTTTAGAGCCACTGACCCAAGACGAACCGGTCGATCAGACAAAGAATGATGGGCGCGCGGTGAGGCGTCACCATTGTGCGTGAGCACAACTACCGGAAGCCTATAGCCAATCTGCGTCATCATTCCCTTATTCCATTTGGAGCTTGAAACTGCGGGATACTACATAGTCGGAAAATATAAATCAACGAAACTATTGGCTCTAGATTAACTACGTAAGATGTATTATATCCACATGCCGCTACATGTTCATTCAGACGGACAATCCGGCAACCGAATATCCAGGCATACAGCAAACCGCGTGCCCACGATAAAATGCGTGTGCCCTCGGTCACAGTCTGCAGTTTTTCCAAAAATAGAGCCTGTCTCGACGTTGCGAGGGAACTTGAAACGCGGTCACGGTGAATCGAAAAGGATTCAGTGGTGAATCGAATTTGATTCACCCGGTCTATGCGAATGGACCGGCGGTGAGTGTGCTCACAGGAAAGGGCCTGTCTCTGGCAAGATATGGAATTCGCGGCAAAATAAGCAGCCTGTCTTTGCGTATGGGTATGTTGGGCCAGCTGGCGTCAATGTCGCCAACAATGGGCCTCCCCGTGACCACCCCTTTGTGTGGGACTCCGCTGGCCGTTCGCAGCGAAAGGGTCGTGAGGAATGAGGCGAGGGCAGATTGAACGAGTTGGCAAGGGGCAGGAGTGGGAAAGCCAGGCCCTTGCCTTCTATCCCCCCGCGCTTCCCACCGGTCCACCTGGCTCAGTCATCCGCCAGGGGTCGAGTAGCTCGGTGAGGCGCTTTTCAGATAGGACTTTCTGTTCTTTGGCCATCTGGCGCACGGTCTTGCCGGATTTATATGCTTCCTTGGCAAGTTTCGCCGCCGCGTCGTAGCCGATCTCCGGGGCCAGCGCGGTACACATCGCCAGGCTCTGCTCGATCAGACTCTTGCAGCGTGCCTCATTGGCGGTGATCCCATCAATACACTTCGTCGCGAAGTTGGCAGACACGGTTGAAAGAAGTTCGATCGATTGGAAGAGGTTATAGGCCATGACCGGCAACATCACGATCAGTTCGAAGTTCGCCGCCTGCCCGCCGACGGTGATCGTGACATCGTTGCCGATGACTTGAGCGCAGACCATCGTCACCGATTCGGCAATCACCGGGTTCACCTTGCCCGGCATGATGGAAGAGCCCGGCTGGGTCTCAGGCAGATTGATCTCCCCCAACCCACAGCGGGGACCCGAGCCCAACCAGCGGATGTCGTTGGCGATCTTCATCAGACTGACGGCCAGGGTCTTGAGCGCTCCGCTCGCGTCCACCAGCGAATCCTGCGCTGACTGCGCTTCAAAGTGGTTCGTCGCTTCGCGAAAGGTACAGCCGGTCTCATTGGAAATGAGGGCCAGCACCTTGGCGGAGAACTTCGGATGGCAATTGAGCCCGGTGCCGACGGCGGTGCCGCCGAGCGCCACTTCGCTCAGGGCCGCTTGGGCCTGTTTCACCCGCTGAATCCCGAGGGTAATCTGCCGGGCGTATCCACCGAATTCCTGCCCCAACCGCACCGGAGTGGCATCCTGCAAATGGGTGCGCCCGATCTTGACGATCCGATCGAACGCCTTCGCTTTGCGCGTCAGCGAGGTCTGTAAGCCGGTGAGGGCTGGGATGAGCTGCTGCTGGATCAGCTCTCCGGCGGCAATGTGAATGGCCGTGGGAATGACGTCGTTGCTGGATTGGCCGAGGTTGACGTGATCGTTGGGGTGCACCAGCTTACTACCACGCGCCCCCCCTAACAGTTCAGTGGCCCGGTTCGAGATCACCTCGTTGGTGTTCATGTTCGTCGAGGTGCCGGAGCCGGTTTGAAAGATATCCACGGGGAACTCCGCATCGAGCCGGCCATCGATCACATCCGTTGCGGCCTGCGTAATAGCGCGCGCCGTGGCCTTGTCGAGGAGGCCCAGAGACTGATTGACGGTGGCCGCTGCCCGTTTGATTCGGCCCAACGCCCGAATCATGGCACGCGGGAAGCGCAGCGAACTGATGGGAAAGTTCTCAATGGCGCGGGCGGTTTGCACGCCATAATAGGCGGTCGCCGGCACCGCTAGCTCGCCCATGCTGTCACGTTCGAGACGGGTGGTGGATGAAGACTGAATGGCGGCCATGGGTGCTCGCTTCTTCATGAGTCAGACTCCTGGTGATAGGGTGCGTGGGCGGGCATCATGATAAACGCTGCACGAGGATGGACACAAGAGGGTGGCTTAATAGACGCGTTTGTCTACCCCATCACTTTCACGCCCGTCGTGACGTTTTTCATGGAGACCAAGACGCAGTTCGAGATCTGCACACTATGGGAGCCGGATTGGCGCGGGAATAGTCATTCTGTTGCCCTCCACTGCGATAGTTGGGGCATCATAAAAAGTAGAACGTCTTCGTCTTATGGCGGAACGGGCTACAGCTGAAACTGTGCCTCGAGATCGCCTGGCTTGAACACACCCCGCTCGGTGATGATGCCGGTGATCAATTCCGCCGGGGTCACGTCGAAGGCCGGATTGTAGACTGCGACTCCGGCTGGTGCGATGGGATGACTCCCATGAATGGTGGTCACTTCCAAGGGATTCCGTTGTTCGATGGGAATGTCCGCTCCTGTTTTGGTCTTCAAATCGATCGTGGAATATGGCGCGGCCACATAGAAGGGAATGCCGTGGACTTTTGCCAGGACGGCCACTGAATAGGTGCCAATCTTGTTGGCCACGTCCCCATTTGCCGCAATGCGATCCGCTCCCACGATACAGAGTTGGATCTTCCCCTGCCGCATGAGTGTGCCCGCCATATTGTCTGTGATAAGCGTCACGGGAATCTTGTCTTCCATCAACTCCCAGGCCGTAAGGCGCGCGCCTTGAAGTACCGGCCTGGTTTCATCCGCGATGACCTGAATCTGTTTCCCCTGCTCCCAAGCCGCGCGAATGACACCCAGTGCCGTGCCATAGCCGGCTGTCGCCAGCGCACCGGCATTGCAATGGGTCAGGATCGTTTGGCCGCTCGCAATGAGTTCCGCTCCATGTCGTCCCATCGCCTTGCAGAGCGCGACATCTTCATCCAGAATGACTTGCGATTCCTTTAGTAGCGCGATCTTGATTACTGGAATCGACTCCGCGTGCAATGAGGCGAGCAGGTGTTTCATCCGTTCGATGGCCCAAAATAGATTGACGGCTGTTGGTCTAGTCGCCGCAAGATGATCGCAAATCGCACGCACCTCCTTGGCGAAGGCCTCATAGCCGGATGCTGTAACGGTCTGGGCGCCAAGCGCGACGCCCATCGACGCGGTCACCCCAATCGCAGGGGCGCCTCTGACTTTGAGGTGACGAATCGCATCGGCAACAGTCTGATAATCCCGGCAATCTAAAAACTCGACATACTCCGGTAACCGGCTTTGGTCAAGTAGTCGTACCGCGCCGTCTTTCCATTCAACAGTAGGAACCATGGAGGGATCTTGTAGCGGGAACTGAGAACCAGTGCAAGGGGTTAGTGCTTGTGGCGACCACTCCATTCCAAGATCGTGATAATGACCACAATCAAGGCCGCCTGTAGCAACAGTACCAGCGCTTCTGTAGTTTCGGCATGACGGAGCGCTAACGCCGCGAGCCCAAGGCAAATTGTCATCAAACAGATCACCGCGACACTGGCTTGGCGAGACCCCAAGGCGCGTTCCAACCGGTGATGAAGGTGATCTTTCCCCACATAGTCGAGCCATTCCTTGATAGAGCGCACTTTCCCTGTCGCGACCCGTTCCACGGTGATGTGGATCATATCGTAGATGAGCACGCCGAAGATGAGCAGCGGGTTGCTGAACGAAACGATTGGACTATGATCCGCCCAATTCCCTTTCACCGCGAGACAGGCCAGTGTGAATCCCAGGAAGGTTGCCCCCCCATCTCCAAGAAAAATGACGGCAGGCTTACGTCCTCGAAAATTATATGGAAGAAACCCTACCCCTGCGCCAATGATGGCAATGGCGAGCCAGCCCAATCCCGACTGATTCGTTTCAAACGCCACCGCGCCC
>JBDTSF010000115.1:0-5271 GCA_039931295.1 Nitrospirota bacterium
CCTTCCTGCGACAAGATTTCGAACATCTTGGCGGCGACTCCTGAATGGGAGCGCATCCCGACGCCGACCAACGAAACCTTTGCGATCGCCTCAGTCACGGCAACCGATTTGGCCTCAATACCTTTCGCCACGCCCTGAATCAACTGCAGAGCTTTCTTGATGTCTACCCGTGGAATCGTAAAGGAAATATCCGTCATGCCCGACTGGCTCATATTCTGTATGATCATGTCTACATTGATGTTGGCCTTGGCCACCGGCCCGAACAGCTTGGATGCAATCCCTGGCTTGTCCGGCACACCTACAATCGTAATCTTGGCCTGATTTCGATCGCCCGTCACTCCCGACACCGCGACCGCCTCCATATCCTCATCTTCACGCGTCACGAGCGTCCCCTTTCCTTCTTTGAAGCTGGAGTTCACTTCCACCGGCACATTGAACTTCGCAGCAAATTCGACGGAACGGCTCTGCAACACTTTCGCGCCCAGACTTGCCATTTCCAGCATTTCCTCATAGGAAATCTTGTCGATTCGTCGAGCCGCGGGCACAATGTTGGGATCTGAGGTATACACACCATCGACGTCGGTAAAAATGATACATCGATCCGCCTTTAGCGCTGCCGCCAATGCGACCGCAGTGAGATCGGATCCTCCGCGCCCCAATGTCGTGACATCTGATTGCTCATTAATCCCTTGAAACCCGGCGACCACCGGAATAATCCCATTGAGCAACGCCTCACGGATTCGCTCCGCGCTCACACGAGTAATGCGCGCTTTCGTATGGGCGCTGTCTGTCATGATCCCGACTTGACGCCCCGTAAACGATTGGGCATCCAATCCCCTGGCCCGCAAGGCCATCGCCAACAAAGCAATGGTGACCCGCTCTCCAGTCGACAGGAGCATGTCGAGCTCGCGATCGTCCGGCAGCGGCGTGATCTCATGCGCCAACCGAAGCAACCGATCCGTTTCGCCGCTCATCGCAGACAACACCACTACAACGCGATGGCCATCCTTGTGCGCCCTCTCGATGCGGTCGCCCACAGAGCGGATCCGCTCGATCGTGCCCACCGACGTTCCCCCATACTTCTGGACTATCAAGGCCACGATCGTCAGGATCCTTTTGCAAACAGCCTCACAACGAATTTCGTCGCATCACGAGGGGGCACGATCGAGCTGCGGGCGTCAACCTCGGTAAATCTCCGTCCGGCCTCAGCAGCGAGGGCTGCGGCACTGTCGCGATAGGCGAAAAATCCCGAGCCTTCCATGGCTTGGCCATGATGTACAGTCCCCCAGTCGCACACCGTCACGATACGATGAGGGCCTAACTGCGCCAGTCCTTCGAGCAGCGGCCCTACCAGTTCTCGATCGACCGCTTCGATACCCTTTACCTTGGCCGCGACGTCCGACCCGTAGACGACCTCGTCCGGTAATTCCACATGCACGTATGCAAAATCCTTCTTCTTTAGCTCGTCCAGAGCGACCGCCGCTTGGGTACGAAGATCCCCACCGGCCAATCTTGCTCCGTCCACGGCTGCAAGTCCGGCCATGAGGCCAAGTCCGCGATGGACATCACTCTGAGAGACCACCACACCGGACGTCTTCAACCGCTCGGAGAGACTTGGCCAAAGCACAGGCCGGCCTTGGCCCCAGAGCCAGAGACAATTGGCCGGCTTTTGCCCCGCACTCTGGCGTTCATCATTCACGGGATGATCGCGCAAAATCTGAAACGAGGCGTCCATGAGTTTCCAAAGAATGTCGGAGCCATCTCCTGTCGGCAATGCATCGGCGATCGGTCGACCTGCCAGTAATTGCGGATCTGTACAGACGGCGCGCGACTTCCCATTGACCCACACCATGAGATGACGGTGGCCTAACCCGGGATAGAACTGAATCATCTCAGACCCAAGCTGTTCATTGATCGCCTCGATCAATTCTCGGGCCTCTTCCGTCGAAATCAAGCCTGCGGTTGCATCATCCATCTCCACGTGCGGTCCAAGCTTCTTGATTTCGTTCAATCCACCCTTACTCCCAGGCGGAGCGTCTGACCGCAACGAGACCATCGTGCAGCGATACACCACGTCATGCTCGCCGACGGCGACCCCCAGACTCGCCGCTTCAAGCGGGCCTGGGCCCTGGTAGTATTTCTTAGGATCGTATCCGAGTATCGCCGTTCCCGTCAGACCGCTTCCCTGTCGCACGCTCCCAGAACTCGCGGCCAGAACACCAAGTTCCCCGCTTTGCGCAAGCCGATCCAGATGAGGGGTTGACGCCGCTTGAAGCGGTGTCCGCCCGCCCAATTCCTCCCGTGGATGGTCGGCCATCCCGTCGGTATGGAGAATCACATATTTCATCGAAGCCCTACTCGCATGATATCTACACCCTTAACAGACGAGCGACATCCTCCCGCGTCGCCCTAACGGTTTTCGGCTGTGCCGATACGTTGATGGCTGTGTCGGCATCTTTCAATCCATGGCCGGTCAAGGTGCACACCACGATCTCGCCTTCACGCAATCCGCCTTGCTTGCTCAGCTTCATGACGCCGGCAACCGATGCGGCGGATGCCGGCTCACAGAACACTCCTTCCGCCGCCGCCACCGCACGATAGGCCTGGAGAATCTCTTCATCCGTTACCGAGTCGATCATTCCCGCTGAATCCTTCACGGCAGTTACAGCCGTTTCCCAGCTGGCAGGATTGCCGATCCGGATCGCCGAAGCCACCGTTTGCGGATTCTCTACAATGCGGCCAAGTACGATGGGTGCCGCACCGGCCGCCTGAAACCCAACCATACGGGGCAACCGTGTGGATTGATTGGCTGCACGATATTCCTGGTACCCCTTCCAGTACGCCGTAATGTTCCCGGCGTTCCCAACCGGCAATGCGTGAACAGTCGGAGCATCGCCGAGCTGGTCGCAGACTTCCATCGCGCCGGTTTTCTGCCCCTCAATCCTGTAAGGATTGATCGAGTTGACCAACTCGATGCGATAGGTCACCGACAATTCTTTGACGATGGTCAAGGCTTGGTCGAAATTTCCTTCAATCTGGATCACAGTGGCTTGGTGCATCATGGCCTGGGACAGTTTCCCCATGGCAATCTTCCCGGCAGGAATCAGGACATAAACCGCCAGCCCAGCCCGGGCACCATAGGCTGCTGCGGATGCTGAGGTATTTCCCGTTGAGGCGCAGATCACAGCCTTGGCACCTGATTCAACGGCCTTTGAAATGGCCATCGTCATGCCGCGATCCTTGAATGATCCTGTCGGATTCATGCCCTCAAATTTGAGGTAGAGATCGATGCCGGGAGCAATCTGTTTCGCCAGCCGCGTCGCCTTGATGAGCGGAGTGTTACCTTCGCCAAGCGTCACCACAGGGGTGCGGTCGGTCACCGGAAGAAACTTGCGATATTCCTCGATCACGCCACGCCAGCAGTTCATCGCATTCACTCGTCCTTGCCCTCAACCCTGATCAAAGTTGTGGGCTCGGAAATGAAGGCCATGCGATTGATCGCCCCCAATGCCGTTTGCACATCGCGCTCCATAGCGGTATGGGTCTTGATCACGATCGGAACCGTTTGTCCTTCACGTCGCCCTTGTTGAAGAACAGAGGAAATACTGATCCCACACCGGCCCAACTCCCCTGCAATGTGCGACAAGACACCTGGGCGATCCAGCACCATAAACCTGAGGTAGTAGAGCGAGCTGATTTCATCCATCGTCCGTATACGAATCGGGCGACGCTGGTTCTGCTGGAATGAAGCGGGCGGCACCCGTCCGACCGCTCCCTTCAGGAAGTTGCGCACAATCGCAATGAGATCGCCGACCACCGCACTGCCGGTCGGCATGGATCCCGCGCCACGACCATACAGCACCACGTCGCCCACCGCATCGCCGACGAGTTGGATCGCGTTGTAAACTCCCTCGACTTGGGCGATTGGAGATGAGGACGGCAGCATCGTGGGATGCACCCTGGCTTCGACTTCGTGACCGACGAGCTTTGCAATACCCAACAGCTTGATGGTATAGCCGAACTCCTTGGCAAAAGCGATATCGAGCGGTGTAATGTGGGTAATCCCCTCGGTATACACCTCCTTCACATTGACCGGTGTCCCATAGGCCAGCGCCACTAGAATGGCCAACTTGTGCGCGGAGTCGATACCGGCCACATCGAAGGTCGGATCCGCTTCGGCATACCCAGCCTGCTTCGCTTCATCGAGCACCGTCTCGAAGCTCTGGCCTTCATGGGTCATGCGCGAGAGAATATAATTGGCCGTCCCGTTGATGATCCCATAAATAGATTGGATGGTGTTGGCCGCCAGCCCTTCCCTCAACACCTGGATGACGGGAATCCCTCCGCCCACACTCGCTTCGAAACCTAAGTCGATATTCGCGCGGGACGCCGCCGCAAATATTTCTTCTCCATGTAACGCGAGCAAGGCCTTATTGGCTGTCACAACATGCTTCCCCGCTGCGATGGATTCCAGAATGATACGTTTGGCCGCATCGCAGCCCCCAATCAATTCCACGATGATGTCGATCGACGGATCGGCGAGAATCTGCTTTGCATCGGTTGTGAGCAGACCAAGCGGCAGCGCAACACCTCGGTCGCGTGTCACATCGAGGTCGGCAATGCGAACAAGCTCGATCGGCACACCGACCCGGCGGCTGATCAAGGCGGCGTTCTCCAACAGAATCTTTGCGACACCCGTCCCAACCGTTCCAAACCCAATGATGCCGACGCCCACACGCGACATCATGTTTCCGAGCCCTCAAGTTTCAGGGTTTTCCGGATGCCTCGCACCGCTTGTCTCGTACGATGTTCGTTTTCGACAAGGCCGAACCGCACATACTCATCCCCGCCTTCGCCGAACCCGATCCCGGGAGATACCGCTACTTTCGCGTCGCGCAGCAAGAGTTTCGAAAATTCCAGCGACCCCATAGAACGGTAGGGCAGTGGAATCCTGGCCCAGACGAACATCGTCGCGACCGGCTTATCCACCTGCCACCCAATGCGATTCAGTCCACTCACCAACACATCGCGACGCTTCTGATATCGCAAGACTGTTTCCTTGACACAATCCTGAGGTCCATTAAGGGCGATGACGCTGGCAATCTGGAGAGGTTGGAAAATACCGTAATCTAGGTAACTCTTAATCTTGGCCAAGGCCCCGACCACCTCGCGGTTCCCGCAACAAAAGCCCACGCGCCAACCGGGCATATTGTACGCTTTGGAGAGGGTGTAGAACTCGACGCCGACATCCTTGGCCCCGGGAACCTGCAA
>JBDTSF010000116.1:0-9167 GCA_039931295.1 Nitrospirota bacterium
ACTACGCATACAGTCGAACAAGATTCGATCGGGAGGCTCAATCTCATTGTGTCATGCATGTAATCGGGCACCTGAAGGATGGTATGATCCGTTCCTTTGCTGCCCCTTCTTCTCAATCATGAGAAATTGGGCAGTCGATACGCTAGGAGCACGCATCAATGCCGAAACTTGTCACAGTATTGCGACCGGAAAAGATTGATGAACAAGCGCGGAACTATGTCCGGTCCCATATCCTTCTTCCTGCTGGGACAATCGGGCTCGTCTGCATGGTTGGTGGACTAGGGGCACTTGGCTATCAATTACTCGCGAGTCATACCTACAGCTGGGTAACATTCCTCAGCAGCTCAATCTTAATCGTGGTCGGTGCGGCTTGTGGGTTCGCGCAGGCTCGTTATCATCGCTATCTCTTTAAGACATTTCCTGAGGTGTATGCGGCAAAATTGAGGACCGCTGTGGCTCAACGTACGAAGAAGGCCAAGTCTGAGCCGGACGTGCCTGTCATCGAGCATCCTGGGCGCGGCTTTGTCACGGCTATTTCTCTTGCAGGAGCGTTGCTGGTCTTCGGTTCATCAGCCGCTGCCTATATCTACGGAGATCTCGACCTGCTGCCTTCTCTGTTGGTGCCATGGGCGGGATTCTTCTGGGCCAAGTTGTTCTGTTGGCGCGGCGTGGTGGACTAACAGGTTGCTGAAGAAGTGGACGTTCTCATCCGTCTGACCCCGGTGCACGGAGACGCGCCTTGCCTCAAGCATCGTTCTCGCCTCGGTCAGACGCTCAATGCGCCGACGCGAGGCCCTAGCTCTTGCGCCTTTTTCCTGTCTTCTTCTTAGGAGCTTGAGGAGTTGAGAGCAAGGCTTCAAGCTGCTTCATCCTCTCCTCCAATGTACGTACAGCGTGTCTGAGTTCAGGGAGCCGTGGAATCACGGCTTGGGCTTTTACCCAGACTTCGTGCGGCATCACCGGAGCTCCTGAAACAATTTGGTTGGGTTCGAGACTGCGGTTGACACCTGCCCGAGCGGCAATCATCACGTGATCTCCAATAACGAGATGGTCTGCCAGCCCTGCCTGTCCACCAATCATGACGTGATGCCCCACGCGAGTACTGCCGGCGATCCCGACCTGTGCGACGAGGATGGAATGGGGCCCAATCGTGACGTTATGGGCGATTTGGACTAGATTGTCGATTTTGCTGCCTTGTTTGATGACAGTTTGGCCGAGTGTGGCTCGATCGACTGTGACGTTCGCTCCGAGCTCAACATCGTCCTCGATCGTGACTCCGCCGAGCTGAGGAACTTTGTAGTGTCGTCCCTGGTCTTGTACATAGCCGAATCCGTCGCTCCCAATCACTGTGCCGCTGTGAATGATGACCCGTGCGCCGAGGGTACAGCCTTCTCTCACAACGACATTCGGATACAGCAGCGTGTCGTCCCCGATGCTCGTATCGTTGCCAATAAACACGCCGGGATAGAGTGTGACCCGTGCCCCAATCGTCACCCGATCTCCCAGAGTGACTCCGGGCCAGATTGAGACATCAGGTCCGATCCGGGTGTCATCCCCACGGACAACCCCTGCGGCAATGCCTCGGGGAGGGGAGATAGGGGAAAAGAAGGTGCTGGCGACTTGCGCAAAGGCCAGCGCGGGATTAGGCACGACGATGTGGCAATTATCGACCTCTGTCAGACGTCGGTGAGCAAGGAGTATTCCTGCGCTGGTGGGTCGACCTGTTTTGAGTAGCCGATCTCCAGTGACGAAGGTCAGATCGTTCGGACCTGCCTCTTCAAAGCCAGCTAGGTTCGTAACAGAAACGTGTGGTGACCCCACAAGGTCTCCCCCGACCACATCGTGGATCTGTCTCAGTGTGATAGGCGTGCGTGCGTACGTTGCCATATGGGATTACGCCTTCTTCTTGCCCTTTGTCTTAGACGGCTGTATCGGCTTCTTGGCCCTGGCGGGTGTGGCTGGTTTCCCCAACCGTTTCTCAACATAGGTGACAACATGGCCGACTGTCGTGAGCCCCACCAGGTCTTGGTCAGGGATCTGGAGATCGAAGGCCTCCTCGATACGATAAAGCAGTTCGATCACCGCCATTGAATCAAGACCTAAATCGTCACGCAGATGTTGTGTGACGAGTATGGTTGCAGGGTCTCGTTTTAAATACTCGCCCAGGGCCGTGCGGATTTTCAGTGATATGGTGGGGTCGGTTGCCATCAGTCGATGCTCTCAGTCTTTAAACGTGAAACGTGAAAGGTAAAAGATAGGACTGCCGAGCGTTCTTCCTCCGAAACGTTTCACGCCTCACGTTTCACGTCCACTCGTTTCAATACCACAGCGGCGTTGTTGCTGCCAAATCCAAAGGCATTCAGTAAGGCGATATTTACGCGGCGTTCTTGTGCTGAACGAGAAAGTCCTGCCAATGCACAGGCAGGGTCCGGATCATCATAGTTGGCAGTAGGATGAATCTGCTTCGTGTGAAGAGCCAGCACCGAGGCGATGCCCCCGATTGCGCCGGCTGCTCCGAGCGTGTGGCCGATCAGCGATTTGGTGGCGCTGATCGCGATTTTGTCCGCGCGCGATTTAAAAAGTTGCCTGATCGCTTTGGCTTCAACGGCGTCGCCGATCGTCGTCGATGTGGCATGCGCATTGATGTAATCCACCTGCGCCGGTGTCACCTCGGCATCTGCGAGGGCCAGCCTCATGGTATGAGCCACTTCCAGACCATCTTCCCGTGGGATCACCATATGATAGGCCTCGCTTGTGGCAGCGTAGCCTGCAATCTCGGCATAGACTTTCGCCTTGCGTTTCTTCGCATGCGTGGCTGATTCCAGGATAAGAGTTCCGGCGCCTTCTCCCATGATGAAACCGTCTCGTGACCGATCGAAGGGCCGAGAGGCCTGCTCCGGATGATCGTTGAATTTGGAGGAGAGTGCGCGCAGAGAACAAAATCCGGCGAAGACGAGAGGAGTAATACTGGCATCGGCGCCCACAACGATGACAACATCGGCTCGGCCCTCACGAATACAATGGAGCGCTTGACCGAGTGCGTGGGCGCTGGAAGAGCAGGCAGTCGAGATGGTCAAGTTGGGGCCCTTGGCGCCGAAGGCCATCGCAATAATACCGGAGGCAGAATTGAGGGTGATGACGGGGATAAAGTTCGGATGGACACGATGGGGCTTCTGTTGCTGATAGAGTTGGGTGATTTCACGCTCGCCCATCACCATCCCACCCATGCCGGCCCCAACGATGACTCCGACTCGGTGAGGATTTTCCTTCGCCATCTGAAGACCCGAGTCCTCCAACGCTTCCTTTGTTGATACAAGGGCAAACTGCGCGTAGCGGTCCACTCGTTCGCCGTGGGCTGAGTCGAGAAACCGTTCGATCGCAAAGTCACGGACTTGGCCTGCGATTTTAGATCGATAGCCGTCCATGGGAAACGGGTCGAACGATGTAATGGTAGAAATTCCTGATCGACCGGCAAGGGCCGACTTCCAAAATTCACTCACTCCGATCCCGATCGGAGAGACGATTCCCATTCCTGTGACAACCACACGCGCCCGCATCGTTCTCTAGCCCCTTTCGTCCATTGTGTCTCTACTTACCGGATGCGCTTGGATCAGTCAACCAGTTGATCGTGGCTGAGTGGCAGACTGCTGAAAACTCTGTGAGCATGTCAGCATTTCACCGGTCCGCACGTCTGGGACAACAGGAGTTCACCCTGCAGGATGCTCAAAAAGGCTGTCCGGCAAGGCCGCAGCGAGCGAAGAGGTGAGGCGTGCCCGCTGGGGTACGTTGAACCTCAGAGCGATGCGAGAACGACGCTGGCGGGTTTTTTCAGCATCCTGCCTAGTATCGCACCTTGAACATTAAATACAGACCGAAACTCACAAAGAGTATATTTGCCATCCATGCGGCGATAAAAGGCGTCAAGACCCCGCCACGGCCTAGAGCGATCGCAATAGAGTGTGTCGTCCAATAGCAGAAGCCGACCGCCAACGCTTGGCCAATGCCTATCGCCATGCTGCCCCCTCTGGTCCCGCTCCGTCGCAGACTCAATGCGATCCCGACCAGGACCATGATGATCGTAACGAAGGGGAACGCGATTCGACTGTAATAATCTGTCGTAAGCCGCGCCGTCTGAGACCCGTGCTGCTGTCGCCGTCTGGAGTAGGCCCTGATATCATGGAACGTCATTAATTCGGAGTCGCCGGCGAGCCATGTGGTGAAGTCATCGGGAATGAGGGTGAACCCGATGGGTTGGTGATCGAATTCGGTAGTCGACATGGTTCCATCGGTGGAAAATCGTCTGTGTCGCCCCTGATACAGAGTCCACGTGGAGTCCCGATAGCGGGCTTCGTCGGCTTCAGTCACCTCGGCCAGTTGGAAGTTAGGAGTAAAGTGAAAAAGTCGTACGTCACCCAAAAGTTCCCCGCCGACTGAGACGCTGGTTACGTGCATGATGCCATCGGCGCCCACTCGTGTCCATGGCTGCTTGAGTGTCACGGCTGCAGCAGGCAGCTTTTTCTCGATGCGCGTGGTCCGGATCTCCTCTGATTTGCTCCCGGCCAATGGGATGATAGTAGAACTGAAGAGCAAGAGCACGAGACTCATCCCCACGGCAAAGACAAGAAAAGGGGAGGTAATCCAGACTAAGCTGATACCGCAACTGCGCATGGCTGTAATTTCATGGCCTCTGGACAGTAAGCCAAATGTGAGCAGTGTCGCCATGAGGATGGCCAGCGGTGCAATTTGGAAGGAAATCGCAGGGGCTTTCAGGAGGAAATATGTGAGGACGTCGATCCAGCTGGCATCATAGCGCAAGAAACGGCGAACTTTTTCAAAGAAATCGATCACAAGATAAATCGTCATGAGTCCGCTAAAGCACATCGTGAAGATTTTGGCGTATTCGCGAAGCAAATAGCGGAAGAGAATGGGCATAGGTTACCGGCGGCTCATGATACTAAACCACACGACGGTGGTGATAGCGAACGTGATGTTGGGTATCCAGGCTCCAGCAAAGGGCGGCAGGGTTGCCGTTGTGACCAGGAACTCGCACGCGATGTTTAACATGTAGTAGACGATGACGACCAGCACTCCGACTGCAAATCCACCGATTCGACCGGATCGTTTCGAGGCAATGCCGACCGGGACACCTAAGAGACAAAATACCAGCGACGCTGTTGGAAAGGCCAGGTCTTTATAATATTCCATCAATCGTCGGAGCGCGGATGGGTCGCGCCATTGGGATTGTGTCAGTTGGGCGATAATGGCCTCGTACGACGGACGCTCCTCCGTGGCTGAGTAGCCGCTTTGGTTGAGCGGGAGTTTCAGGTCATAGCTTGCGAAGGACACGTGCTCGTATTGATCTGCCTGATTCGGACGGCTATGAATAACGCCGTGCTGGAGGCGTAAGGCGACTTGATCGGTAGACGCATCCACGATGACCTCGTACTGTTGCGCCACGATGATGCGAGGATCGTCCGCATTCCGTTCGTCGGAGACAAAGATTCCAGTCGTCGCATCTCCGGGGTTTCCGTCCGGGACATAGATCATCATCTTGGGAATGGGCTCGTTAAATGTTCCCCGATCGAGTGCTAACACCAGCTGGTCTCGCAGGAGATTCAGCGCCACTTTTTTGAGATTCGTGGAACTCCAGGGTTGTCCCCATTGTGCCAACCACAAGGTCAACCCGAATACGAGCAAGGCAAAGAGCGCGACAGGCCGTGCCAATCGCACAAGGCTCAGCCCTGCCGTCTGCATGGCCACCAATTCTTTATCAAAGGAAAGGCGTCCGAAGGCGGTAATCGAGGCGATGATTCCGGCGATCGGGAGGGTGAGCACGAGGAACGACGGCATCAGATGAGCAAAGACTTGCAGGACCGCAACAATGCCCACGCCTTTGGAGACTAGCAATTCCACCAAACGCAGGAGTTCCCGCGTAAGCATCACAAAACACAGCGCACCAAGGCTCACACTAAATGGGGAAAGGAGTTCGGTGAAAATGTAGCGATCCAGCAGCGTTCGTAGAAACATTCGAAGAATCACGCTCCTCGCCCATTGGACACTATAGGCGAGCGCGTGGAGGTTGTCCACTTTACCGGGGCAACGGTGTGGCCAAAGAATGGCTTGACAAGATTTGAAATGCCGTGGTACATGCTGCGCGAGTTGTCACAGAGATGAGTTTCGTGATCGATGTTGTTTTTCCAATGACCCGCCACGTCAGCCTACTCTTCTTCCTGTCTATTTCTTGTCATCATGTGTGTAGCCAACCGAGTTTTGAGGCCGACCGCGCAACTATGCGTGGCCGTTGAGGAAAGGAGTATTGTTGTGAAAGCAAAAGGTACGGTCAAGTGGTTCAACGATCGCAAGGGGTTTGGGTTCATTCGTCTTGAGACCGGGGACGATGTCTTTGTACATTACTCCGCGCTCCAAGGAGAAGGATTCAAAACCTTGAAAGAGGGCGAAAACGTCGAGTTCGAGGTCGTGCAAGGCGCAAAAGGGCCTCAGGCGTCAAATGTCTTGAAGACGATTGTTGCCGAGTCCTGACGTCGTCATTCTATAAGATCGTCTCATCGGGAGGCCTGCCTCGGTATTGAGGCAGGCCTTCGTGTTTCTGCTGACGTCCCCTCATCCTTAAATGCCTCATTTCATTGACAACATGTAGTGACGCTGTTAGCGTTTGATCGATACGGAGGTCTCACGTGGCGATCGACCGCGGTAACGTGTTGCATAGCGCACAACTCTTCGCCTCACGAGGGCAGTTCGACGCGGCTATCAATGAGTGGAAGAAGCTCTCCAGCGAGTGGCCGGGAGATGGGAGTATCTTCAATTCAATCGGTGAGTTACACATTAAGCGCCAGGCCACCAACGATGCTGTCTCCGCCTTTCTGCAGGCGGCCAATGCTTTCCGGGCCGAAGGGGCCACTCTCAAGGCGATCGCCACATTCAAGAAAATCTTGAAGCTCGATCCGTCTCGGTATGATGTGTACCGGCACCTCGGAGACCTCAATGCAGAACGTGGTCTGCTCAGCAGTGCGGTCCAAGATTACCTCACACTCGGAAAGCATTGTCTTAAAGGGGGGAAAAGCAAAGAGGCGTTGGATATCTACAAGAAGATCGTCAGCCTGGATCCGTCCAATCTCGATGCCCAACAACGAGTGGCGGAATTGTGTGTACAAGAAAATAAGCAGGACGAAGCCACAACTGTCTATTTACAGTTAGGGCGTGAACGGTCTGCACAGCAGCGCCATGCGGAGGCAAAAGATGCGTATCAATCCGTTTTACGGATCGATCCAGCCAATAGCGAGGCCCTCCAATTTATAGAACATTTTAGAAAGACTGAAGGGAGTTCTAGCCCTGGGGCCAAGCCTGGATCTGCCCAGCCCATAGCGGGCTCTGCAGGAGGTGCGCTCAAGAGTGGCGAACCGGTCAATCTGCTTTCGGAAGCGACCCGCCGCATCGAAGCCAAACAGTTCGCCGGGGCTGAGGCCATTCTCAATCAGTTGCTGACCAAAGAGCCGGGTAATCCGGAAGTCTGTCAATTACTCGCGAAGTTGCATCTGCAACGTGGAGACTTACAGGTGGCGCTTGGAGAATATCGCTACCTTGCCGGAGCGGCTTTGCGCGCACAAGACTATGTGAAAGCTGAGTCATTGATTACAGACTTCTTAGAGGTCGAGCCTCAGTCGGTTGCGATCCTTGAGCTCTACGGAGAGCTCTATGAAGAGAAAGGCGATGCCGCCAACGCGGTGATCCAGTATGGAAAGGCGATTGAGCTGTTGCTTGAACATCCCGAGCCCGGGATGCCGACGTTGCACGATGAACTGTTTCTGAAGGTTGCCGAGCTAGCGCCGGATAGCCCAACGGTGAAGCAGCTGTCTGCTCTTATGCAGGGTGCTACTGTCGATGAATTGCTTGCCCCTACTCGATCTGAGACCGTTGCGCCTCCAGCCGTTGCGATGTCGTCGAGCCCGGTTCAATCAGGGGAAACATTCTCCATAGCCAATGCTGCTCCAGACGATGCCTGGAATGTGACTTCCAAGATGACTTCTCGGCAAAATAGGCATTTCTCACTCGTTGAAGAGGAGTCTGTGTCAGCCCACTTGGAGCCACCGGAGCTATCAGAAGAGGAACCAGTTGTGCTGGATAACGAGTTCGGTCTATCGAATACCGAAGCGGAGGAGCCTGGGGCGTCATTATCAGAAGCGGCAGACTCGGTGATTCTCCTCTCGATGGACGAGCAGTTTCAGGCCTATATAGTTGCTGGGCAGCAAGCTGAGGCGGAAGAATGGCTCAGTCACTTAGTCACGGCGCAGCCTGACCATGCCGCGGCTCGAGAGTTGTTCGGTTCACTGCTTGAAGCCAAGGGAGATATTGCTGGTGCGGCCATGCAATATTCCCGTGCGCTCGAACTACTCTTGGCTCAGCCACAGAATGAGACTCAGGCTCAGCAGGCGGGTCTCTATGCCAAGGTCAAAGAACTCGCCTCGGCCAGCCCATTGGTCGCCAAATGGGCTTCGACATTTTCGCCAAAGCTCCAAGCGCCGGCGCCTGCCGTCGAGAAATCGGTTTCAGCTCCGTCAGGGAACACGATTGACTCGGACACTCACTACACGCTGGGAGTGGCCTACAAGAATATGGGGCTATTGGACGAAGCGAAGGAAGAATTCTCCCTCTCGATGCAGAGTCACGAATTTTTCGCAGATTCTTGTCTGATGATCGCAATTTGTTTGAAAGAGCAGGGAGAATGTCGGTCGGCGAGTGCGCAACTCGAACTGCTGTTGCAGGATCCGAAGTGCCAAGGTGCCAAGGCGCAAGCCATTCGTTATGAACTCGGCATACTCTACGAAGCCCAAGAACAGTGGAGTCAGGCTGCAGAAATGTATGAATCGATTCCAACCTTCCATGATGTGCCGGACCGACTCGAATCAGTGCTCGCGCGCAGGGGCCCCGCTCAGCCCGTTTCCGTATTTCGATACGCCAACTGATCTGCCTCAAACACAATCATTCGACTCCTTCGCATCTCGAGCAATGCTCAGCCTGTTATGGAATTCGATTGAGAGCCGGGTGGCCGTCGAGGACGGCCTGTATATTCTCCAAGCAGACCAGTCCCATCTGCACCCTTGCGTGGAGTGTGGCAGAGCCTAGATGGGGGAGGAGAACCACCTGTTTCA
>JBDTSF010000117.1:0-4368 GCA_039931295.1 Nitrospirota bacterium
TGTAAGCGGGTGAGATCGGTGTTCATGTTTCCCGACTCTGAATAGACCACTTCGGCCGTATGGACGAGCCGGAGCTGCATCGCAATCTGGCTGTTACTGTAGGCTTGATTGGCCGAATCGACGCCCAATGTGATCAACGCTTCTATCGCTGACTGGCCGCCTTCCTTAGCCTTCGCCGTCGACGTGTAGACGACCAACAGGTCGACAATCGAGTCACCTGCTGCTGCGGCAGTGGTCTCTGTCTGTTGTGAGATGCCTCCCGTAGGAGGGGTGGCATTGGGATTATCGTCGGCCACGACGAGTGGATGGTGATCAGGGGGTAAGGCCTCTTCGTCTATTTCTATGAGGTGGTGAAGAGTTCCGCCGGTCGACTCGATCTTCTAGACACCTTGGTTCGACAGAATCGTTCTCACTAGGGTCGTGCCGTGAACCACCAAGGTCACATCGCTTCCTGCTTCTCCTCGCAGCCGCCCGCGCCAGACCTTTGTCTGATTGGGGTGCTCGCGAGGCTGGTCAAGGTCGAGCGTTCAAGGTCTGATATCGAAGAGGTTCAGCGTCACGTCGGTGCGAGCCTCGGTACGAGGACGATTCATGATTTCTAATGCTGCGGGATTGAGTGTCATTGCAGCGCTGCTGCCGTATCCATCGTTTGAGTGTCCGGGGTGCCGGTAATGCCTGGGCGATGGCAGGAGGCGCTACGCTTGGTGCTTCTGCGAAGAGCGGTATCTGGGGCGGCGTCGATGCGCCCATGACGGTCGAAGAGGTTCCAATCGCAGTGATGAAAAGACAGAGGGCCATTGTGGTTGAACGAAGGAAAGAAAGGCGATGTGTTCCTTCACCTGCTGGTAATCGTGGAATCAGTGTAGTCGGTTCTATGCATTTCTCCCAGTGCTTCACGGTGTGTGACGATCCTGAAGAGCAAGGGCAATGCCTTTCCCATGGACCGGTGTCGCTCGGGAAGATTGTTTGGATCCCCCTGCAATATGCAATAGTTTTAAGGTTGACGCTCAATGGATCGCGATGAATGGAAAAGAAATCCCGTTGCAGGAAGAGAAAGTGGAGGGCGCAGCCTACGCAGAAAACAGTTCGGTCGTTGAACAGCCCATTCTGTGAAGTAACAGGATCTTCATCGTTGTGTGGCCTGAGAAGCCCATGCAGTGAGGTCGTCTGCAACTTCCAAGACTTCGACGGGAACCTCATAATAATTTTTGAGCGTCTGAGCGGCCGAGGGCTTGAAGGGTTTCATGCCCCGGTCGCGGTAGCGAGGGGCAGTCAGCCGATCAGTCTTGAAGTAGAGCCGGCCTTTATGGATGATACCGAAGAAGGTGCCATGTTGGTACAGCCCGTGTCCGCCGAACATCGCTCTGCAGGTGACACCGTGCAGAGCGGCTAGTTGATCCAACACATAGTCTTTGAAACCATCGTGCTTGGTTGCCATTGATGCATCAGAGCGGCTTGCGCCCCGCGACCATCCGTACAGCAATGGGGAGTGCAATGCCATCTGTCCGGTGGTATTGGTTGGCGGAGGCGATGATGCGGCCCCGCGCGTCTGCTTTCTGTTCTTCGGACAGTTTGGCGAACAGGTTTTGAATCGGCGCGGCAATGTCCATGAGGCTGGTGTAATATTCTTCTCCTGATGGAAATTTCACATCGGCAACGAATTCTTCTTCGGACAGGTTCGTGAGCCCTGCCTGCTGTAGCATTTCCGCCAAATCGCCCGGCTTTGCAAGCCGGAAAATTCCCGGTGCGGTTGGGTCTGGTGGCGGCAGATCGAGGAATTGCTTAATGACGGTAATCGGAATCATCAGATAGGGGTTCTTGTCCGGAGCCGACCAGACAGCTGCAGCCAGCCAGGCTCCAGGCCGTAACACACGTAGGATCTCTGCCGCAGCCTTTGGAATCTCCGGTAGAAACATCAGACAGAAGCGGCTGGTTACGGCGTCGAACGAGTTGGCCTCGAACGGAAGCGCCGTCACATCGCCTGTACGGAACGTCACGTTCGAGAGGCCCAGTGTCGTAGCCTTACGCCGTGCGGCTGCGAGCATCTGTTCGGCCAGGTCGATGCCGATGACAGTGCCGTTCGATCCTACGGTTTGTGCACCAAGCAAGGCCGGGTAGCCGGTGCCTGAACCAAGATCGAGTACGTGCTTGCCCGGTCGCATCCGGGCATCGCCCACGAGCCGGTGATTCAAAAACGCCATCTGCTCGTCGAAGAATCGATCCCACTTTTCCCAGCCACCGGCGACCCGGTTCCAGTCCTGCCGCTGGCTTTCGATGATCTGTTCCGGTGTCTGCCCCATCATCTCGTTCCTTTCGGCTGGTTACTTGATCGTCTGCAATGTGTCGCGCAGTTCCTTTACCTCAGCGTTCAAGAGATCAAGGTGTAGATCTCGCTGTGGCTGGTCGCTTTTGAATTTCCAGAGCCGCTTGAAGATGGCCATCAATTCCTTCTTATGCGTCACGGCCAGGTCGTAAGCCGGAGTTTTGGCCTGTGCGTCCGTCACACCGCAGAACGCATCATCGAGCGCATGGAACTGGTTGTGCAGGTCATCGAAGGCGCTGTCGACGCCTTTCCCTCCCTTCGCCTTGCTTGCCGTCGTCTCCATCATGTTTGTGAGGTTGATCATGGTCTCAACCCCGCTCGCGCCCTTTGCTTGCGTCGTGTAGTCGCCTGCGCGGGGATAGAATAGATAGCTGCAGCCGGAGAGCCCGAGCAGCAGCATGGAAATCGCGAACAGTCCAATCATGCGTTGCATGGGAGCCTCCCTATGATCGTGCATACCGATTTCTCGGATATTTTTCTAACGGATCCTTGAGTGCGCAGTCTAAGATCAGACAAACAAGACAAGGCTCCCCCGTGCGGATGTCCACTGGGGGAGGCCTCACCTGCGCAACAATTTCTCTAAACAGTGACGGGCACAGTCTTGATCGCCGCTTTTACCATGGCCGCCATTTCCGGGGGTACCGATTCCAACTGATGGCACTGTTTGGCGTGGGTGGCTACCAACTGCATCAGTTCCGCTTCCGTCTCAGCCCGCACCTGGAATCCGCAACCGCCTGCCGGTTGGACATCCAGACATCCCAATTGCTTATATTGTTTGGTCGCCATGATTTTCTCCTCCTGTATGGTTAGATGAATGAGGGTACCGCTACTTCGCACGAGTATATTCAAACCGATGGGGCAGCTCTTTCCCATCCTTGCTGAGCATCCATTCCTGAGTAAAATGATCCTGATCCTGAAAGGTAAAGGAGACCTTGTGCATGTGTGCATCCATTGGCTGGGCGAGATTCGTAATGTCGATAAAGTTGAAGGTCAGCGTCTTCGCGCTGCTTCCAGGGATCTCGGCGCGCATACGCGGCTGGTTGCCGAGCTTACAGTAATGAGTCAGCATCAGCCCTGTTTTATCGGCATGGTACATCGTCATCATCATCGGTTTCTGAGCCTTCGTCATTGTCTCGACCAGGGTCGTGCCATTGCCGGTCCACTGATACGATGCGGTCATCGGTTTCCCTTCCGGATCCTTGCCTTGCCATTCGCCTACGAGTGAGGCCAGCTGGCCAAAGTCCTGAGGCGTCGAGGTATCAGCCTGTACGAGTCGGAACGGCACCGCGACAGCAAAGAGGAAGAGCGCAAGGGTAATGAACCGTTTCATGGAGACCCTCCTTCGTCGAAATGGTAGACGGGATAGTCAAGCATGTTCCCCGACTCAGGTCAATGTCACGCGCAGTCGCCAGAGCCCATCGAGTAGAAGAACTCTTCTTTGACGATTTTTCCGTTCTGCACCGTATAGAGACCTGTTTCGTCCATGGTCATGCGCTTTCCTGTGTGTTTCGGTGTGACATCATACTTGAAATGCAGGATGAAGCGGTCGCCGTGGGGATAGGGCCCGTCAACCGTGCCTCCGTGGATCTCATGATTGTCGACCCACCACTGATTCTTTTTCTTGATGGTCTGGATGCCCGTCTGGGTCTGACCCATGCCTGGCATCGCAACGGGTTCAACGCTCTCGATAGTCGGAGAGTAAAAACGATCGATCGCCTCCTGGTTCTTCCCCTGCTTACATAGAGCCGCTACTTCTTTTCCGATGTCCATGGTCGTCATGATAAGATTCTCCTTGATTGACTAGGTGATGGTGTACGGGGCTCGATGCATTGTCCACATTGCCCGAATGAATCTGCGTGAGGGTGCGGTCTTTTCTCTCTATTCCCGACGCGGTACATGGCGATGAGTTTCTTATGGAATCATCACCAGTTTCTTCAGCCGTTGTTTCAAGAACTGGTCCGGCTCGGTCTTGAGGGTGGAGTGATGATGAGTCGCAATTGATGCATCGACGATCGCACCACAATTCAGGCAGCGCCAGCCGGAGA
>JBDTSF010000118.1:0-2286 GCA_039931295.1 Nitrospirota bacterium
CATCATGATGAAGAGACAGTGGGTTGTGGTATTGGGTGGAGTCGCCTGTCTAGTCGCGACCATGGTTCTCTCAAGCCTTGCTGATGAGGGCCACGGGATGATGAAGCACGACAAAATGCAGGGCAGTCAGGATCAGGGCGAACAAGACGAGCATAGCGGGCACTATCTGAAGCATTTGTTGAAACATGCGAAAGAGATCGGGCTGACGCCGGAACAAATCAGCAAGGTCAAGGCTCTGCAGCTGGACTTCAAACGTTCAGAAGCCCGGTTAGAAGCCGACGCGAAGGTGGCGAACCTCGAACTACAGGCGCTGATGGAAGATGAGCAGACTGATCTCACGGCGATTCAGGCAAAAGTCGATCAGTTGAAAAAAGCAGAAGCGGCCTGCCTATTCACGGCGATCAAGAGTAAGCGCACCGCCATGACTCTGTTGACTCCCGACCAACGGGAAAAGGACCGTGCCGTTCATGAACAAATGAAGAGTGGAGCACAGCACGGAGGTGGAATGGGAGGGATGATGGGAGGCATGATGGGGGGAATGGGAGGTGGCGGCATGAGTGGTGGTGGACATGGAGGGAGTGGCGGTGGCGATCATGCAGGTGGGGCGCAGGGCGGAGGACAACACCAACATTGAATGGGTGGATGGCAGACTCCTCTGAGGCGTTGACATGATGACATGGAACAGATGTCGTTTGATGAGCGCACTGGCAGGAAGTGTTGTCGTGCTCATGATAACGACCAGTATTGCCTCTGCCGACCAGACCGAACTTGCACGGAGGGCGTCCGAAGTGGCCACGATCTTTCTGGAAGAGTTAGGCGAGGCCATGACACGGGAGATGACCGAGCGAGGCCCGGTCGAAGCGATCATCGTCTGCACGAAGCTGGCGCCCGATATTGCCGGACGGTTGTCGCGGGAACGTGGCTGGAGGGTCACACGCGTGGGGACTCGTGTGCGCAATCCCTTGCTCGGGATGCCGGATGCCTGGGAGCAGCGAGTGCTGGCTGAATTCACCGAGCGCGCCGCGAAAGGGAAAACGATCGCGGGCATGACGCATCATGAGATCGTGACGGAACCGGACGGGCAGTATTTCCGGTTTATGAAGCCGATTATGGTTCAATCGAAATGTCTGCTCTGCCACGGGTCGAAGGACCAGATTCCGGAGTCAATTCATCTCATGCTGAAGCAGCAGTATCCGTTTGATCGGGCCATTGGGTACAAGACGGGTGAGCTACGCGGTGCGGTCAGCATTAAACAGCCGATCGAGGATGCTCGCGGTGGGCCGCTCGGCGGGCAAGACCAGTGAATCAATCGGCCTTCCCTGGATTTTCTGGTTTGCCTTTCTCGTTCCCGGTCTTCATCGGCGAATCGGGGGTGAGGTGGGGCACGGGCAATTGGTGTTCATCCTGGGGGAGGTAGAACGATTCTGATGCTGCACATGTCCCATGACTAAGCCCAAGAGGAGTGCAACGATATGTACACACGCATGATGGTGGTTGGAGTCGTGGCTGTTATGCTGGCCGGATCATGGGCGATGGCTCAGCCCCTGATGGGAAATCCCAAGAAAGGCGAGGGAATCTACCAACAGCACTGTGTTCGGTGCCATGGCACGTCTGGAGACGGATTGGGGCGTGACGTCAAAGATCTGATTGTCCCTCCGGCTAACTTTCAGGCGCTGAAATCTCGTTCGAAGACCGACATGGAATTATTGTTGGCGATCAAACAGGGCGTACTCTTCAGTCCGATGCACGGGTGGGGGGATCGGTTATCGGATCAAGACATCTGGGATGTACTGAGCTATGTCCGCACATTGGCTCCCTTTAATCCCATCAGTTAGCTTCGTGCATGCCCCTCGTAGGGCTGGCGTATCACTCCGGTCGAAAGGTCCTGTCGCCTTTTGCGACAGCATTTTCTACTCCTAAGACCTGGAATGCCACAGCGGTTTTTCTCCTTTCTGTGAAGGGCCCCTGAAATCCTCGCCAATTCGAGACGGTTGCGGACCGATTCGCCTCGATCTCGTGGCACGACCTTCGCTTTTCAATTCAGAGAACCCTGTATATCCAAGGAGGAATCGCTATGGACAATCGAGAGACACAATGTTCGGGACCGGCTGTTGTGCTCGCATTTTTAGGGGGAGCCATGGCTGGAGTGGTGGCTGGTCTTCTTCTCGCCCCAAAACCGGGTGAAGAGACCCGCCGGGCTTTGAAGGGTTATGGTAGAAAGGCCGAGGAGGAAGTCCTGGAGAAGGCGAAGGAAGCGCGAGCTGCCCTCGATCGGGCTATCGAGCG
>JBDTSF010000119.1:0-16651 GCA_039931295.1 Nitrospirota bacterium
CACAGGCATGGGTCATTGCTCGAATCTCCGAGTGCGCTAAGGCGGCCATTCGCTGATTGAGATCTCGGTCCATCGTCGTATCACTCATCAAGCATTGCGTCTTTCTTGTCGCAAACTTACTCCAGATTGGTCAAGCCCTCTTTTTACACCCACATGATCCAGTAATTACGACGACCCGAATCCATCTCCGCTGCTGTAAGCAAATTCCTCGCCCTTTGGCCATCCAAGCATGCCTGACCGATCTGGTCAAAATCAGTCTACCCAAACAGATACCTTCCGCTTCTGACGCCCGCTTTCTGGCAACAATTTACTCCTGATGGATGGATTGTGAAGTTAATATCAAAAAGTCCACGATGGATCCTGCTATTCTGCCCTGGCCCACTTCAGCCGACAGTCTTGTATTTCGGATACACTGTCTACACATCGTCACCAAGGTAGCGCCGGATAGGCCCTAGGACTTTCGGGTCGATACTACAGGTCTTTTGGACGCTTGCTATCCCTGTAACCCAACGTCTAAAATCCAGCCTTCCTTACATATCAAGGCGTTGAAAGGTCAGCCCCATGAGTGGTTCCGAGTTACTTCTCGAGTATCTGACCAAATACTTTCCGATTCTGTTTTTTGTCATCATCGCGCTGACGTTCGGCCTGTGGTCGCTGATTATCAGTTATCTCGTTCATCCGAAATATCCAGAATCAGAGAAGCTCTCGACTTATGAGTGTGGAGCAGAACCGTTTTCTGATGCTCGGATGCCCTTTCCGGTTCGGTATTACATTTTTGCGATGCTGTTCGTGATCTTTGACATCGAGGTCATCTTTCTCTATCCCTGGGCAGTGGTCTTCACCAAGATTGCGTTGATCGGGTTGATTGAAATGCTGGTGTTCATCGGATTGTTTTTGGTGGCCTATGTCTATGCGTGGCGGAAGGGAGCCCTGGAATGGGACTGATTCAACTTGGTCGTCATGACAAGGATGGCACATCCGACATCGTCACCACGACGGTGGAAAAAGCCGTCAACTGGGCTCGCAAGGGATCGCTGTGGCCCATGACGTTTGGCCTGGCCTGCTGCGCAATCGAAATGATTGCCGCCGTCTCGTCACGGTACGATATGGACCGTTACGGCGCGGGGGTCTTCCGGGCCTCACCACGCCAGTCCGATCTCATGATTGTGGCCGGAACCGTCTGCCGACGAATGGCTCCTGTCATCCGAAAGCTCTACGATCAGATGCCCGAACCGAAATATGTCATTGCGATGGGATCGTGCGCAACATCAGGAAATATCTACGATAGCTATAGCGTCGTCCAAGGTGTCGATCGCTTTGTGCCGGTCGATATCTATGTACCAGGTTGCCCTCCAACACCGGAAGCGCTCTTCGACGGCATCCTCAAGTTACAAGAACGAATCATGCTGAAACGTGTGTTCCTCAAACAACCGGATCAAGTCAAGTCCAGTTTTAAAATATAGGTCACGATCGATGATCTTGCAGGAACTAGCCGGCCGACTCCAAAATGATTTTTCCGCAGCCCTCGTCAGAACTGTTGAGTGGCGTGGGGAGCTTTCGGTCACCGTGATGCGAGATCGCCTCCATGAGGTTGCACAATTCCTTCGCAACGACCCGGCTATGGACTTCGACTATATCGTGCATGTGAGTTCGGTCGACTGGCCCGACGACGAAGAACGATTTGAAGTCGTGTATGAGTTCTATTCGATCAGGAAACGCCATCAAATCAGGCTCAAGACCAGGGTGCCTGAGTCGGACTGCATTGTGGATTCTCTAACGGACCTCTGGAAAGGCGCGAACTTCATGGAGCGCGAAGTCTACGACATGATGGGAATCCGCTTCCGGCACCATCCGGATCTCCGCCGGATCCTCTTGCCTGACGACTATACCGAAGGCTATCCCTTGCGAAAAGATTTTCCGCTTCGTGGCAAGGGCTGGCGTGACACATTCGAGTTCTTGGACGAAACGGCTCGGTAGGACAGACCATGGCCTTCGAAGATCAACGAACGACCGTCTATAAGATCGACCCGGCCCATCCGGAGAGCGAGACCCTTCCGACTCTGCGCACGGAGGAACTCCTGCTCAATATGGGCCCCCAGCATCCTGCTACCCACGGAGTGTTGAAAGTGATCCTCGAATTGGAAGGAGAGCGCCTCGTCAAGTCTACACCGGTCCTGGGTTATCTACACCGCGGCGTGGAGAAACTTGCGGAAGACGGCACCTATCACCAATTTATCCCCCATACCGACCGGCTCGACTACGTCTGCGCGATGTATAATAACTTTGCCTACTGTCGCGCGGTCGAAAAACTCATGACTATTACCGTGCCGGACCGTGCGGAGTACTTGCGTACGATTGTGGCAGAAGTGCAACGGATCGTCGGCCATCAGTTTTGGCTCGGTACCCAGGCGCTCGACATCGGAGCCATGACCGTCTTTTTCTATTGTTTCCGTGATCGTGAAATTTTGATGGACTGGTTCGATGAACTCTGCGGCGCGCGCCTCACCACCAGCTGGTATCGCATTGGTGGTGTCGAGCGTGACTTCACGCCCTCATTGCTTGATAAGTTGAAGCAGTTCCTGGACTACTTTCCGCCAAAAATCGACGAGTACCAGGTATTCCTGGAGACAAACCGAATTTGGATCGGACGGACCAAGGGGGTGGCCATCATCTCGGCGGAAGACGCCGTGAGTTTCGGACTGAGCGGGCCGACACTCCGCGGGTCAGGCGTCGACTATGACCTCCGTAAAGCCCAGCCCTATTCAGCCTATCCAAAATGCGAATTCAGTGTGCCGCTCGGCAAGAACGGCGACACCTACGATCGGTACTGGATCCGCGTTCTGGAGCTCTACGAGAGCGTAAAAATTATCCGACAATGCCTGGAGCAGATGCAGGATGGCCCCATTATGGCCGATGTGCCCAGCGTCACGTTGCCGCCGAAGCAACGGGTCTTTACGAACCTGGAATCCATGATCCAGCAATTCAAGCTTTTCTCGCAGGGCTTCGACGCACCTCCCGGAGAAATCTATTGCGGGACCGAAGCGCACAAGGGGGAGCTGGGGTTTTACATCGTCAGCACGGGCGGCGGAAAACCCTACCGCTTGAAAATTCGCGCCCCCTCGTTTATTCACATGGGCGCATTCGACCATATGTCCAGAGGCTACATGATTTCCGATGCGGTCACGATCTTCGGAACCTACGACATTGTGATGGGGGAGTGCGATCGATGAAAAGTGCTGAGCAAGTTAATATGGTGCACCCTCTGAGCATTCAGGACTCAGGACTCAGGACTGGGGAAACATTATGGGACTGAAGCCGGGAACCAATCCTGATGTGGAAGCTGTCACGATCGAACTCTCGATCGATGGGAAGTCCGTAACGGCAAAGAGCGGTGTCTCGCTCTACGATGTGATCTCGAGCACCGGCAAGATCATCCCGGCCATGTGCTACCACTATACCTTCGACCCCTTCGGTTCCTGCGGGATGTGTTTAGTCATGCAGGAAGGCAAGAAAGCGCCTGTCCGCTCCTGTACCGCTAAAGCGGCAGCCGGCATGATCATCAAAACCGAGGGGGACGACCTCTTTCAAGCCCGGAAGAAAGCAGTGGAAAAGCACCTCTCCGTCCATCCGCTCGACTGCCCAGTGTGCGACGCCGATGGCCATTGCGAACTCCAAGACATGGCCTTCCGGCACGGGGTCACGAACCTGGCTAATGCGAAACAGAAATTTATTCCGGAAGATACGCGCAGTCCGGTACTCGACTTTAATATGAACCGCTGTATTGCTTGCGCGGAATGCATCAATGTCTGCAAGGACGTGCTGATGATCGATGCCCTTCAGTTCATGAAGAAGGGCGGATTTAATCAAGTCGTGCCGAAAGGAGACCTCGCACTGTCCTGCGAGTTCTGCGGAGACTGCCTTGCGGTCTGCCCGGTCGGCGCCATTACGAACAAATTCTCCAAATACTTATATAAGCCCTGGCAGATGAAGAAAACCACGACGACGTGTAACTACTGCGGCGACGGTTGCCAGATGTACATTGAGACCAAAGACGCGGAAGTCGTCCGCGTGACCTCGCCTCTCTCTTGGAAGAACAAATGGGGCGACCGGGCCGAGACTGCCAAGGGGCACGGCGGGATCTGTGTGCGAGGACGGTTTGGGTTCGAGTACATCGATAGCGCCGCACGCCTGAAGCAGCCGCTCCTTCGCAAAGGCAATCAACTGGTCGAAGCTCCCTGGCTCGAAACCATGCACCAGGTGGTGGATCGGTTCTCCGAAATCAGACGTAAGCACGGACCCGATGCAATAGCCGGTTTGATCACCGCGCGCTGCACCAACGAAGAGTTGTATCTTTTCCAAAAGCTCATGCGTGCAGGGTTCCAGACCAATCATCTCGACAGCAGCGCACGCTACGGCCATCTCAACTTCGTCCATGCCTCTCAACACGCCTTGGGGATTGGGCGAAGTCCGAACGACTGGGAAGACCTGACCAAAGCCAAAGCCGTGATACTCATCGGCTCCAACCTCACGGAGACAAACCCACTTACGGCCGTGCGCATCAAAGAAGCGATTCGCGTCTATAAAGCACAAGTGGTAGTCA
Source organism: Nitrospirota bacterium (assembly GCA_039931295.1). Lineage (GTDB taxonomy): Bacteria > Nitrospirota > Nitrospiria > Nitrospirales > Nitrospiraceae > Palsa-1315. The sequence goes on from JBDTSF010000119.1 coordinate 4,601, forward strand.
TCGACTCCGCCGTCACGAACATGGCCAAGCTCGCATCCCACCCGGTCCTGATTGCGCCAGGGACAGAAGGGCTCGTGATCGACGGACTTGTGAAGGCCGCCCTGGAGCTGGACCTGATCGACGAAACCAGCGTCAAGAAACATCCGCGCGCGTTCGAAGCTCTGAAGGCCGCCGTAGCACACGTCTCATTGGAACAGGTGGCGGCCCAGACCGGCATGTCGGTTGAGTCGCTGAAAGATACTGCGACGATCTTCGCCGAAGCGTCCCGTTCCATCATTCTCTGCGCTGAAGGTATTGTCCGTCGATCCGATGGATATCAGAATGTCCTGAAACTGATCGACCTCGCCTGGATCACCGGCAAGTTGGACCAACCAGGTTGCGGGGTGAATACAGTGACAGAAGAACCGAACGAACAAGGCGCCGTGGATATGGGCGCCGCGCCGGAATTTCTCCCTGGCCAGGTCTCCTTCAACGACCAGACGGCTCGCGATCGCTTCGCCAAGGCCTGGGACGCCACGCTGCCGGCCGCCGGCTCCGGAGCGAATCTCGTCGAGATCCTCAAGCGTTGCAGAAGCGGACAGATCCGCGCCCTGTATGTGATCGGAGAAAATCCGCTCGCAACATTGCCCGCGTCGATGGAAGTCCGCGCCGCGCTGGATCGGCTGGAATTACTTGTCGTCCAGGATCCGTTTCTGACCGAGACGGCACGGATGGCGCATGCGGTGCTGCCGGCTTGCACCTCTGCGGAAAAAGACGGCACCTTTACCAATCTGGAAGGTCGAGTTCTGCGTGTCCGCGAGGCTATCGATCCGATCGGGGAAAGTTTGCCGGACTGGCACATTATGACGGCGCTGGCCAACGCCCTGGGCTGTCAATGGGGATACGAATCCTCGAACGATGTTCAAGCCGAAATCATGAAACTGCTGCCCGGGTACTACAACCTCGGACAGCCACGCAAGGTTGTGCCGGCGATAGACCGCTATCTCTCTAACGAGTACGCCTCCGATGTGGCGGCTCGCTACCTATCGTCTGCTTCGTCAGACGCCAAGAACGATCGACCCTTCGCGTTATTGATGGGGCAAGTCTTGTATCATTCGGGCAAGCTGTCTACAGAAGCCATCGGACTCATCACGATCGCCCCCAATACCGGTCGGCTCAGGATGAATCCCCAAGATATGGAACGCCTCGCCGTAAGTGAAGGAACAACGGTGCGCCTCACGTCGGACTGCGGCTCGATGCAATTGGCGGTACAATCCGATCACGCCATCGCCCCGCAGACCTGCTTCTTCCCGGAACATTTCAATGAGCCGCCGGTGAAGGATTTGATGTCGGTCCATGTCGATCCGACGACCGGCGTGCCCACGTTCAAACAAACCCGCGTGACAATCGAAAAGGCATAAGAGAGAACAGGAAACGCCTATGCGTGTTACCGCACTGACAAAGCAAATCCTCCAAGCCGCATTGTTCTATGAGATTTGGGACGCCATGAAGGTGACGTTCAAGCACATGTTCCACAAACCCATTACGTTCCAGTATCCACGAGAACAGCGAACGCTTCCCGACACCCACCGGGGGGCACTCGCGCTCTTACGCTACGACGATCACCAGGAACGCTGTGTCGGCTGTGACCTATGCGAAGCAGCCTGCCCATCCCGCTGCATCAAGGTCATCAGCTTGGAAGATCCGGAGCGTCCGCTGCAGCGATATGCCAGCGAGTTTTACATCGACATCACCAAATGCGTCTTTTGCGGCTACTGTGTCGAAGCCTGTCCCGTCAACGCATTGGCGATGACGAAGATGTACGAGTTCTCGACCCACGACAAACGCACCTTGCTGTTCGACAAGAAAAAGCTGTACGAAATCGGCGAGCGTCATCTCGAGGACGCAAAAAAATATCTGTACGCGCACAATCAGGAAAAAAACGTTGAGGAAAGCCGGGAATATCGGTATTACTTCCCGCAATCGGTACTCAAGCCGACCCAACCACCACCCAAGCATCTGGGCTAAGCAATCGATGGTTTTAGTCTTTTTTGCCTATTTCGCACTGGCCAGTATTGCTGCGGGCGTCTTGACCGTTTCGCTCAAGCACCCTGTTCATTGCGGTCTGGCGCTCCTGGCTCTGTTAGTCCATGTTTCCGGACTCTTCATCATCCTCAATGCCGAGTTTCTCTGGGCCGTACAGATCATCGTCTACGCCGGCGCAATCCTCGTCCTGTACCTCTTCGTCCTGATGCTCATGAACTTGAAGACCGACGACCGATATTTCCACTCCTCATACCTGTACTTTCTCGTTCCGGCAACTATCGGATCATTATTCGTCTTGGCCCTCCTCGTCCGTTCACCCTTCGGAGGCGCAAAAGGCGACGCCACGACCGAGGCGATACTCGAGCACGGCGATACCCACGCGGTCGGGATCAAAATGTTCAGCGAGTATCTGTTGCAGTTCGAAATCGTCGGGGTGTTCCTGCTGGGTGCCGTCATCGGAGCGATTGTGTTGGCAAAAACACCGAAATCGGCCAACAAAGAACGTAAGGTGTAGGGGGTTAGGCGTGAAGGGACGAGCGACAGCAGAAAAGACAAGGGTTCGCGCGCCGCACGCTTCACGAATCACAAGGCACGAGTCACTATGATTCCACTCAACGCATATGTTGCCGTCAGTGCCGTGCTCTTTATCACCGGACTGCTCGGCGTGTTAATCAGACGGAACTTCATCATCGTGCTGATGTCTGTCGAGATCATGTTGAACGCGGCGAACATCAACCTCGTAGCCTTTTCCCATTACCTGGAATCAATGGCGGGCCAACTGGTGGCCCTCTTCATCATCGCCATTGCTGCTGGGGAAGCGGCCATCGGGCTGGCCATCATCATCGTCGTGTTCCGTGGAAAGATCTCCACGAACGTGGACGAGATGAACGTCTTAAAGTGGTAACGTGACCGATTTACTCATCAAGCTCATTCCGCTCTTTCCCTTACTGGCCGTGATCCTCAACGGGTTGCTCGGCAAGCGATATTCCCACGAGACCGCGCATCGGCTTGCGTGGGGATCGGTAGGGTTGTCGTTTCTCTGCGCGGTCGCCGTGTTTGTCGACATCCTGCGGACCGGCATATCCCATGAAGTGATCGCCTATCAATGGATCTTCGGCGGAGACCTCACCATCAATCTCGCCTATCTCGTGGATCCTCTGACGTGCATCATGCTGCTCGTCGTGACGGGAGTCGGGCTCCTGATCCACATCTACTCCGTCGGCTACATGCACGGAGAAAGCGGGTTCACCCGATTCTTCACGTATATGAACCTCTTCATGGTCTCCATGTTGCTGCTCGTCATGGGGAACAACTATGTGGTGCTCTTCATCGGGTGGGAAGGAGTAGGACTCTGTTCCTATCTATTGATCGGCTACTACTACGACAAGGTCTCCGCCGCCAAAGCCGCCTCGAAAGCCTTTGTGGTGAACCGCATCGGCGACGCAGGATTCCTGCTGGCCATCTTCCTCATTTTTGTCAATTTCAAGACGCTCGACTATACGAAAGTCTTTGCCCAGATCGGCCTGCTCTCGCCGGAGATGGCCACGGCAATTGCGCTGTGCCTCCTCGTGGGGGCAGTGGGCAAATCAGCCCAGATTCCTCTCTATACCTGGCTCCCGGACGCGATGGAAGGTCCCACACCTGTCAGCGCGCTCATCCATGCGGCGACAATGGTAACGGCCGGGGTCTACATGATCGTGCGAAACCATGTCATTTTCGATTCATCGCCGACGGCCATGGCGATCGTTGGCACCATCGGTGGAATCACCGCATTGTTCGCCGCTACGATCGGGTTGGTGCAAACAGACATCAAGCGGGTCTTGGCCTATTCAACGGTGAGTCAACTCGGGTACATGTTTCTCGGGTGCGGGATCGGAGCCTATACGGCCGCCATCTTCCACCTTATGACCCATGCCTTCTTCAAGGCCCTCTTGTTCCTCACGGCCGGATCGGTCATCCACGCGCTCTCGGGTGAACAAGACATTCGAAAGATGGGTGGACTCAGTTCGAAGATCCCCTGGACCCATCGACTGTTTCTCATCGGCACCATCGCTATTGCAGGCATTCCTCCACTAGCAGGTTTCTGGAGCAAAGATGAAATTCTGGCCCATGCCTTCACGCATCACCACTATCTGCTGTACGGCATGGCTGCTCTCGGCGCGCTTTTGACCTCCTTCTACATGTTCCGCCTGATGTATCTAACCTTTTATGGCACATCCCGCATGGACCACCACACGGAAGAACATGTCCATGAGTCCCCAATGGTGATGGTGGGTCCGCTTATGGTGTTAGGCGTGCTGTCCATTCTCGGTGGGTTCCTGGGGTTTCCCCCTGAACAGGGCTGGCTCCATCAATTTCTTGAACCGGTCGCAGGTCTCGGAGGAGAGCATGCCGTGAGTACCGGACTCGTGCTGACGCTCATGATGGTGGCGACAGGCATTGCGTTGTTAGGCTGGGCCCTCGCGCACTATTTTTATAGCGTGAATCTCTCGGCGCCGGATCGCCTGGCGAAGCAATTCAAGGCTGCCTACACGACCCTGCTCAACAAGTACTACATCGATGAGCTCTATGACTTGATATGGGTGGAGCCGACCAAGACATTGGGGCGTTGGCTCGATTGGTTCGACCGCTTCGTGATCGACGGTCTCGTTCATGCCGTCGCGCAGTTGGCCGATTTGGTCGCAGCCGCTTCGACGTGGGCGGAAAAGTACGTGATTTATGGGGGTCTCAATGCAATCGGTTACGGCAACCATCTCGCCGCACGCCAATGGCGGCAGCTGCAGAGTGGGATGGTTCATCATTATGCCGCGGTCATTGTGGCAGGAATTTTCCTGTTGGCCGTCATTGTTCAACTCATCATGCAACTGTAATGCGCTGACATGTTAGAAGAGCTGGCATCAACGTTCCCGATTCTCACCTGTATTCTGTTTCTCCCCGTCATCGGGGCCGTCGTCCTGTGGCTGTTCGACGATGAGGACATGGTGAGAACGTCCGCTTTGACAGTTGCGCTCTTGGAGTTGGCCCTCTGTGTGTTCGTGCTCTTACGATTCATTCCCGAATCGGCTGCCATGCAGTTTTCCGAACACGTGCCGTGGATTCCCGCCCTCGGGGTCAGCTACCACCTCGCGGTGGATGGCATCAGTGTCCTTTTCGTCGGACTCACCGCATTCCTTACTGTCCTGATCATCATCTATTCGTGGGACACCGTCCGCCATCAAGTGAAGCTCTATATGATGGCGCTCCTCGCCCTTGAGACGACCACGATGGGGGTCTTCCTCTCCATCGACCTGATCCTCTTTTTTGTGTTCTGGGAACTGATGCTGATCCCAAGTTATTTTTTGATCAAACTTTGGGGTGGAGGAGCCGAACGACATTACGCTGCCTTGAAATTCGTCCTCTATACCTTGCTCGGCAGCGTCTTTATGTTGGTAGGTATCGCCCTCCTGGACATCAATTATCACCAATGGGCGATGCTCCGCCATATGGAGCCGACCTACTCGTTCGACTTATTGCAGCTGCTCTCAGTTCCGATTCCGTTCGACCAGCAAGTCCTCATTTTCTGGCTGTTGTTCCTCGGTTTCGCGTTCAAGGCCCCGGTGTTCCCCTTTCACACCTGGCTCCCAGACGCGCTCTTCGAAGGCCCTATCGGCATGGCGGTGGTGCTGGCAGGGTTGAAGCTTGGGACATTCGGCTTCATCCGGTTTAGTATTCCATTGCTCCCGGACGCATCGAAAAGTCAGACTGTTGTCGCGATCACCATGGCCCTGGGATTGGCAGCAATTCTCTACGGAGCCATCATGGCGCTGGTCCAGCAAGACTTTCGCCGGCTTCTCGCGTTCAGCAGCATCAGCCATCTTGGTTTCGTGGTGATCGGGCTGTTCGCCCTCAACTATCAGGGCCTGCAAGGCAGCTTGCTCACCATGATCAATTTGGGATTCAGCACGGCAGGGTTATTCTTTATCGCGGGCTTCCTCTACTCACGGCAACAGAGCACCCAGCTGAGCTCATTTGGCGGTATGGCTAAACAGACTCCCTTGCTCGCGAGTTTTTTCTTATTCATTGGGCTGGCATCAATCGGTTTGCCGGGCACCAACGGGTTCGTCGGTGAATTCCTCATCCTCTTGGGGACTTTCAAGGCCAATTGGTTATACGGGGGGATTGCGGTCACCGGTGTCATCTTCGGTGCAGCCTATTTTCTCTGGTACTACGAGCGATCGATGCTGGGACCCCTCGGAAAAGCCGTCAAGGACTCCATGAGCGATCTGCATCCTCGCGAAATACTCATTGCGGCGGCCTTGTCGGTGATGATCCTCTGGATAGGCCTCTATCCTGCGCCTTTCTTGAGAATGATGAACGGATCAGTGCAAGCATTGGTGGATCGACTAGAAGGGGGAACCGTGGCGTCGGCTGAATCTAAACAGCCGATACGCGTGGATTAATTCGTATGGGTGATCTCACTCTGCTCTTTATTCTGTTTGCCCCCTTTGTGGGAGCCATTGCGCTGATCTTCGTCTCCAACCGGCAAACAATGCTCGTGCGAGGGATTGCGGCAGGGTCGGCCTTTGTCTCCTTACTCGCCTCGCTCTACCTGTTTTACGCCTACGATCACGTAAAGGGAGGCTTCCAATTTATCCAGCGATTCGAATGGTCTCGCCAACTGGGCATCTCCCTCCATCTCGGGGTGGATGGAATCGGCACCCCGCTGGTACTGGCGTCGAGCATTTTGCTCTTCGCAGGAATTTTCGTGTCCTGGCACATCAAAGACCGGACGAAAGAATTCTATATCTGGATCCTCATCCTCGCCGCTGCGACGATCGGCGTGTTCATGTCCTTGGACCTCTTCTTCCTGTTCTTCTTCTATGAAATGTCCGTCATCCCCATGTATCTCTTGTTAGGCATGTGGGGAAGCCATACGAAAACCTACAATGAGATGACGGATCCGGAAGGTCTCAAGCTGCGGGATTCGGTCAAGTTTATCTTCAACTTCGGGTCCAACAGTAAAGAATACGCCGCCATGAAGTTAGTACTCTTTCTCTCGGCCTTTGCCGTTGCGGCGTTGATGGGCATTTTGCTGATCTACAAATATTCAGGACTCAACACCTTCGATATTTTGGTTCTGCGTGAACAGGCCAAGCTGATGAATATTCCGGTCTTGGGCACAACGCTGGACAAGATTATTTGGATCTTGATCTTCTTCGGCTTTGCCTCGATTGCTCCGTTATGGCCGTTACACTCCTGGTCACCCGTCGGTCATGCCGCCGCGCCAGCCGCCACCAGCATGTTGCACGCAGGCGTGCTGATGAAGCTCGGCCATTTTTCCATCATCCGGGTGGCCTTTGAGATCTTGCCCGAAACGACGAGAGAACTCATGCCCATCGCGGCCGTGCTCTGTATGTTCAGTATCGTCTATGGCGGGTTCGTGGCGTATTACGCCAAAGACACCAAGTATGTTATCGGGTATTCCAGTTCCAGCCACATGGGGTATGTCTTCTTAGGTATGGCCGCTCTGGATTACATCAGCTTGACCGGCGCCGTGATGTATATGTTCGCCCATGCCATGGCTACGGGCATGCTGTTCGCCATGGCCGGGTGGGTGTACGATCAGACGCATACCCGCGACATTCCCTCGCTCGGGGGCCTCTCGAATCGCATGCCGTTCATCTCCGGCTGTTTCGTGGTGGGGTGCATGGCCTCAATCGGCGTACCCGGCACGGTGAACTTCATCGCCGAAGTGATGATCATCGTCGGTAGTTGGAACAAGTATCCCCTCCAAGTTATTGTGGCCGTGGTCGGGATCGTCTTGACCCTGGCCTACTTGTTCAAGATGATGCGTGGACTCTTCTACGGGCCCATGGACCAGAAGTATAGTCACGCGCATGATGCCGTTTCCCTGCCTGATCGCCTCCCGCTCTTAATCATGATTACCGTGACCATCGGGTTCTTTTTCTTCCCCATGCACCTCTACAATGTGGTGCGGTCCGGCGTCGATCCCTTGATTGCGAAGATCACCCGCGTGGTCCCGGTGGCCTCGCACGATCGTGAACCGTCAGGCGTGAAACATGAGGCGAGAGCGGCCTATCCGCAAGACCTGGCAGCGCTCCCTGGTGACTCACCCCTCACGCCGTACGTGTCACGGAGCGATCAATGACCTTTTCGTTCACGATGTCTCCCTCCGATCTCCTCTTGCTGTTACCGGAAATCCTACTCACGTTCTGGCTCTGCCTTATCCTGATTGTTGATTTCTCCTTCCCCAGGCTACCCAACGAACAATTGGCCTATTTCAGCATCGCTGGGCTCGTTGCTACCCTTGGCTGCCTGGTCTGGTTCGATGTCGCCGGCATCACCGGAACCCTGTTCGCGAACATGTTTGCCCTCGACCGGATGGCCCTCTTCTTCAAAATGTTCATCGTTGGATCGACGATTCTCGTCATTCTCGCTTCCGTCGATTACATGCATCGATTCAAGTTCTTCCGCGGAGAATACTATTTCCTTGTCGTCATGTCGGCCCTGGGGATGATGTTCATGGCTTCGGCGAACGACCTTCTGTCTGTTTTCGTCACGCTGGAATTTTCCACTCTCGGCTTTTATGTTCTCGTCGCCTATCTCCGCGAGGACATGGGCTCGAATGAAGCGGGTATCAAATTTTTCATCCTGGGCATCTTCGCTGCCGCTCTCCTTGCCTATGGCATCAGCTTGGTCTATGGGGAAACAGGCAAACTGGTGTTTTCCGATATGAAGACCGCACAGGCCTCTCCGGGATTAGCTATTGGCTTCCTACTGATTTTCGCCGCATTGGGATTCAAAATTGGTTCTGTGCCTTTTCACTCGTGGATTCCGGACACCTATCATGGCTCGCCGACTCCAGTGACGGCATTTCTGTCAATTGCCCCCAAGGGAGCGGCCTTTGCCATCCTCCTGAGAATGTTCCTCGTCGCCTTGGTGACATTTAAGCCAATCTGGACCCTGTTGCTGGTCGCGGCATCGATCTTGTCTATGACCTATGGCAACATCGTGGCCATCGCCCAAAAGAACATGAAACGGCTCTTGGCCTATTCCGGTATTGCCCAGATCGGCAATGTGCTAATCGGTCTCGCGACCGGTACGAAGATGGGCAGCGATGCGATGCTGTTCTACCTCTTGACGTATCTGTTCGCCAATCTCGGCGCGTTTGCCATTGTCATCGCCGTCAGTGAGGCCATCGGCAGCGAGCAAATCGATGACTACAGCGGCTTGGGGCGCCGGTCGCCCTTTCTCGCCTTTTCGATGCTGATTTTCCTCTTGTCTCTGGCCGGGGTTCCCCCGCTTGCCGGCTTCATCGGCAAGCTGTATATCTTTATCGCGGCCATCAAGGAAGGGCTCTATGTACTCATCACGGTCGGGCTCATTAATATCGTCATTTCCATGTACTACTACCTGATTGTCGTGAAGAAGATGTACGTCAGCGAACCCCATGACCGGTCACCGCTTAAAGTATCGGGCCCTATCAAAGTGGTGGTCTACGTCTGTCTGGCCGGCACCCTCGCGATCGGCATCTATCCCCAACCTGTCACCGACTGGGTTGTCTCGGCTATCATGATGTTTGCGGATGTGGCTGATCCAACCGCATCCCTTCCCGCCCCCCCTGCTGTCATCCCCTTCGGGGGCTAGCCCGCATGATTCATGAAGGTTCGTCGCGAACGCGTGCAGTATGTCGAAGGGCTGAACGGCGAGACTACCCGTCACAGCCGCGTATCCGCGCGTGCAGCAGAAGCTTCATGAATCATGCGGGCTAACACCCTGACGACACTGCTCGTCATAGCTCCATACCCACGCGAACGACGCTCTCTTGCGACGCCTGATCCTCAGCGTCCAATGCGCAGTATTTCTTGCAGGGTGTTCAGGAGGAGGGTACAGTTTCTACAACGTTGTCGTCGTCCACACTCGCGCCGCATATTCAAACCATGGAATCCGTTACGCAGGAACGCCCAGCTACGCTCACACCCGTTCGATCGGAACCAGCTCACGAGAGCAGTCCTCCCCCGACTCCCAAGACAGGCTGGCTCATGGAGTGGTTCGACCATTGGTCTATCGAGCGGCGAGTCCTTGTGGGGTTTGGGCTCGTCTTTGCAGGCATTGTGGTCATCAGCGCCATTTCCCACCGCAACACAACCATTTTGATCGAGAACAGCCGGCTCGATACTAAGAGCCACGAATTGGTGCAACTACTTGGCTCCGTCGAAGATACTCTCGGCGCCGCTGAAAGCAGCCATCGGCGCTATCTCGTCACCGGCGACGAGTCATACCTCATATCCTACCGGACTGTTGTCGAACGAATGCCCGAATACATTCGGTACCTCAGAGGGCTGACGCACGAGGGAGGCGAACAACAGGACCAGGCGGCGACACTCGAACAGCTCATCACCAGGCAATTGGACGCAGAGGCAAGAGCCATCGCCCAACGCAAAAAACACGGGTATGAGGGCGTCCGTCACCTCGCACTCTCCGGGGCGGGGAAAAACAAGATCGATGAAATCCGTCGTCTCATGACGGAACTCGACACAGTCGAACGACGCGCTCTTCAGACACGCGTGGCACAATCCGCTGGAAGCACACAAAATACCATCGCCCTCCTCGGCCTTGGCGCGCTCTTACAGCTCGTCCTCTTAGCCTCTGTCTATTTTCTGATCCATCACGATGTCACCGAGCGACGCCGCGTCGCGAAGGAGTTGCGGAGCCGTGGCGAATTACTCCAGGCCGCCAATAAAGAATTGGAAGCGTTCAGCTATTCCGTGTCGCACGACCTGCGAGCTCCGCTCCGCCATATCGACGGATACGCAGCCCTGTTGTCCAAGGCGGCTGGTGACACGCTCAATGACAAAGCACGGCGTTATCTCCACACGATATCAGGCTCCGCGAAGCAGATGGGGCAGCTGATCGACGATCTGCTCGTCTTTTCCCGCATGGGCCGCCAGGATATGCTCCACACAACGGTGAGCCTCGAACAACTCATCAAGACCGTCCTTCACGATTTACGTCTTGACTTGCAAGGGCGGGCGATCTCCTGGACAATGCATCCATTACCTAACGTATCGGGAGATCCGGCTATGTTGCGCCAAGTATTCGTCAATCTGATTTCCAACGCGCTCAAGTTCACGGCCACCAGGCCTGAAGCCAAGATCGAAATTGGCGTCGCCAAACAAGGCCCCACCGACGTTGAAGTCTTCGTGCGTGATAACGGGGTAGGATTCGATATGCAATATGTGGACAAGTTATTCGGTGTATTCCAGCGCCTGCATCGGAACGACGAATTTGAAGGCACCGGCATCGGCCTCGCCAACGTGCGCCGAATCATCCATCGGCATGGCGGACGAACCCGAGCCGAAGGCGGTTTGGACCAAGGAGCCACCTTCTACTTTTCACTTCCGCTCGCGAGGTCTCTCTCATGACCACTGTTAAGCCCATCCTGCTTGCCGAAGATAATCCGCGTGACGCCGAGCTCGCGATGGCCGCCATGGAAGAACATCACATCGCCGACAAAGTGGTGGTCTGCCACGATGGAGCTGAAGTCCTCGACTATCTCTATTGCCGCGGAATCTTTTCCTCCAGGCAGCAGGGTAATCCCGCGGTCGTATTTCTGGACCTCAAGATGCCAAAGGTTGATGGGCTCGAGGTCTTGAAAACCATTAAGAGCGACGTGAATCTCAAACCGATTCCCGTCGTCATGCTCACCTCCTCGCGCGAGGAGTGCGATTTATCCAAAAGCTATGCGTTGGGTGCTAACGCCTATGTGGTGAAGCCGGTCGAGTTTCACCAGTTCATCACCGCCGTGAAAGAACTTGGTGTGTTTTGGGGCGTGATTAACGAACCGCCACCCGAGGGCTCTGACCAGCGCGGTCACGTTCCTGCAAGCGTTTGACGAAGGCGCTGTTGAGGGCCGATGTGTTCCGTCCAGACTGGAAGTGGCCAGCAGAGGCCCGGATCTTTCGTTGTCGTGTGTACCTGTCCTGTAACCTCCCACGCACATCACCCAAGACCTGTCGTAGTCGA
>JBDTSF010000120.1:0-6984 GCA_039931295.1 Nitrospirota bacterium
TCACATAGATCGAGGGAGAGGTGTGATCTTCGTATTCGACTTCCGCCTCGGCAAGAGCTGTTTGGTCTGCGGTGCACCAGAGCACCGGCTTCAGTCCCTTGTAGACCCCTCCCCGCTCCACAAATTTCCCGAACTCGCGGATGATCGTGGCCTCATAGCCAGGATTCATCGTGAGATAGGGACGCTGCCAATCTCCCAAGATACCGAGCCGCTGAAACTCTTCACGCTGAATCGTATAAAACTTCTCCGCATATTCCCGGCAGAGTTTGCGGATAGCCGGGGTGTCGAGCGTCTTTTTTTTGTCGCCGAGCTCTTTCAGGACTTGATGTTCGATCGGAAGACCATGGCAATCCCACCCCGGGACATACGGCACCTGATAGCCCGCCATCGTCTTCGATTTGATGATGATGTCCTTGAGGATTTTGTTCAGCGCGTGACCGATGTGAATGCGGCCATTGGCGTAGGGCGGCCCATCGTGCAAGATATACAGCGGCCGGCCTTTCCCCGCCTCCTGAATCTGTTCGTACAACCCTTCCTTCCCCCACGAGGAAAGGAGTTCAGGCTCCCGCTGAGGCAAGTTGGCCTTCATGGGAAAATCGGTTTTAGGTAAATTGAGTGTGGCCTTGTAATCCATAACCTACTCTGGCTTTTGCGAAAACCTCAGAACGTGATTGGGATCAAGGGTTGGAATATACCGGAATGACAGGCGAGGCACCAGTCCTTAGCTTGGATGGTGTGACCGTCAAAAACGTCTTCCTGTAAGGCCGCAGCGAGCGAACATGCGAGGCGTACCCTTGTGGTACGTTGAGCTTGTGAGCGATGCGAGAACGAAGCTGAAGGCGTTTTTCACGATCCCGCCCACTAACTCACGGACATCATACGGTCTAACGCAATTTTTGCCCAATGTTTCTCGTCGTCCGGCACCACGATATGGTTCACGACGTGGCCGTCGGCGAGATTTTCCATCGCCCAGCAGAGATGGGCGCCATCGATCCGGAACATCGTCGCGCACTGGCAGACCGTAGAGGAGAGGAAGAAGACCTTCTTATCGGTAAGATCACGCTTCAATCGATTGACCAGATTCAATTCGGTTCCCACTGCCCACGCCGTCCCGGCCGGCGCCGCCGTCACCGTTTTGATAATGAACTCCGTCGAACCGGATAGGTCAGCCTTGTTCACGACATCTTCGTGGCATTCGGGATGGACGATCACCTTCCCGTCCGGGTACTGTTTGCGGAAATTATCCACGTGCACAGGTTGAAACATCTGATGCACACTGCAGTGACCTTTCCAGAGAATCAGTTTCGCGCGCGTGATCGCCTCGCGCGTATTCCCCCCGTTGGGTTGATAGGGGTCCCATACGATCATCTCTTCTCGCGGCAACCCCATCTTGTTCGCCGTATTGCGGCCCAAGTGCTCGTCGGGGAAAAAGAGAATTTTCTCCCGTCTGTCCCAGGACCATTCTATGACCGCCTTCGCGTTGGAAGAGGTACAGGTAATCCCGCCATGTTCGCCGCAAAAGGCTTTGAGCACTGCGGCAGAGTTCACATAGACCGCCGGCATGACGGTCTCTTCCACTGGAAGGAGTCGTCCCAGTGTCTCCCAACATTGATCGACCTGTTCAATGGCCGCCATATCAGCCATGGAGCAGCCCGCTGCCATATCAGGAAGGATCACCGTTTGCTTGGAGCGGCTCAGGATGTCGGCCGTCTCAGCCATGAAATGCACGCCGCAAAAGACGATATAGGGCCGCTCCGAACGCTCAGCTGCCAGCTTCGACAATAAAAGAGAATCTCCACGAAAATCCGCATGCTCGATCACTTCATCCCGTTGATAATTATGGCCGAGGATCATCACGCGATCTCCCAGCACACGCTTCGCCTCAACCGTCCGGCGGAATAGTTCCTCTGCCGGCAATTGTTGGTAGTCCGTGATCGGTTTGGGAAGCGTCGAAAGTGTCTGCATTGGTTCCTTCGCAAAGTACCGTGGAAGGTTATTCTACGTTAGGACTCTCCGACAATCAATGAACCGAACGTTACAAGGAAGTCCTGGGCAAAGGATGATCCACTCGGTTCGGCTAAGGTAGGCCTAATACCCCGTTGACAATGCAGGAGGCTAGCGATACGATTCCGCGTTGAAGCTAGGGGGGCCACACGGCTGAGAGTCCGCCCGAACGGACGACCCTCAGAACCTGACCTGGGTAATACCAGCGTAGGGAAGCGAGAACAACCGGAACTGTTGGTCTCTCTGCCGCACCCCCTTGTTATCGGTGCGGCTTTTTTTTGACATTGACCACAGTTCACGTTTTGGAGAAAGGATCTCCTCATGAGCGACCATATAATAATAAAGGGCAATGGATCTGCCTCTGGCAACGGACACGAGTCTGCCGGATCAGCCTTCACGACCACGCCGTTCCCCGCCTCCCGCAAAGTGTATGTCCAAGGAGAACAGACCGGCGTGCGGGTCCCGATGAGGGAAATCAGTCTGACCGCTACCAAATCGATGAATGGGGGCACACCCGTCGCCAATGAACCGGTCACGATCTACGATACTTCCGGTCCCTATACCGACCCAGCCGTAAAGATTGACGCGCGAGCTGGATTGGCGCCCTATCGGCGGAGCTGGGTGATCGGCAGGAACGATGTCGTCGAACTGGCAGATATCTCCTCCCAGTATGGCCGCCTTCGTGCAGCCGATCCCAAGCTGAACGAACTCCGGTTCCAGCATATTCGCAAGCCGCTTAAAGCCAAATCCGGCATGAACGTGACCCAGATCCATTATGCGAGACGCGGCATCGTCACACCTGAAATGGAGTTCATTGCAATTCGAGAGAACCAATCTCGCGAAGTGGCGCGCGAACTGGCCGCGCGGAATGGGCATGGCGGCGGAGTCACACAACACCCCGGTCAGTCGTGGGGCGCCAGCATCCCCTCCGTCATCACGCCGGAATTTGTCCGCGATGAAGTCGCCCGTGGCCGTGCGATCATCCCAGCCAACATCAACCATCCGGAGAGCGAACCGATGATTATCGGCCGCAACTTCCTGGTGAAGATCAACTCGAACATCGGTAATTCTGCCGTCGCCTCCTCCATCGAAGAAGAAGTCGAGAAGATGATCTGGTCCATTCGATGGGGTGCCGACACCGTCATGGACCTCTCCACCGGCAAGAACATCCACGAGACCCGCGAATGGATCATCCGGAATTCGCCTGTGCCCATCGGAACCGTGCCGATCTATCAGGCGCTCGAAAAAGTCGGAGGCAAGGCCGAAGACCTGACATGGGAGATCTATCGTGACACACTAATCGAGCAGGCCGAGCAAGGCGTGGACTATTTCACAATCCACGCCGGGGTACGCCTCGCCTATGTGCCGATGACCGCCACACGCATGACCGGCATCGTGTCCCGCGGCGGAGCGATCCATGCGAAGTGGTGCTTGGCTCATCATCAAGAAAATTTCACCCACACTCATTTCGAAGAAATCTGCGAGATCATGAAGGCCTACGACGTGTCGTTTAGTTTGGGCGATGGGTTACGGCCCGGCTCCATTGCCGATGCCAACGACGAAGCGCAATTCGCCGAGCTGGAGACCTTAGGCGAACTCACCAAGATTGCCTGGCGCCATGACGTGCAGGTGATGATCGAAGGGCCAGGCCACGTACCCATGCATATGATCCAGGTCAACATGGAAAAACAATTGAAGGCCTGCCAGGAAGCGCCCTTCTATACGCTGGGGCCGCTCACCACCGACATCGCGCCAGGCTACGATCACATCACCTCCGGCATTGGCGCAGCCATGATCGGGTGGTTCGGTTGTGCGATGCTCTGCTATGTAACGCCCAAGGAACACCTGGGCCTTCCAGACCGGGAAGATGTGAAGACCGGCGTCATCACATATAAGATCGCCGCCCATGCAGCGGACCTCGCCAAGGGCCATCCGGGCGCGCAGATCAGAGACAACGCGCTCTCAAAAGCCCGCTTCGAGTTTCGCTGGGAAGACCAGTTCAATCTTTCGCTCGATCCGGACACGGCAAAACTCTTCCACGACGAGACTTTGCCGGACAATGCCGCCAAGGTGTCGCACTTCTGCTCCATGTGCGGCCCTCATTTCTGCTCGATGAAGATCACGCAAGATGTCCGCGACTATGCCGAAAAATTGCAGGTGGACGCACAGCAAGCGATTCAAATCGGCATGAAGGAAAAGGCCGAAGAGTTCAAGAAGACCGGCGCGGAAATTTACCGATAGAGCAAGCGAGGATGCTCAAAACGGTCATCCAAACAAGGCACGAGGGGAGTCGAAACCGGAGGCGTACCCTGAGGGGTACGTTGAGGATTTCGAAGAACCGAGAACGAAGTTGGGGGCCGTTTTCAGCATCCGTTGAACGGAGAATCGACCATGAGTAAGCCACGACCAGCCCCGCTAAGAGAACGAGATATTACTCGGCACATCGCGCGCGAATACTACAAGGAATTCGACCAGCTCATTGAGAGTGATGTGATCATTGTCGGCGCCGGACCTTCAGGGCTGATCTGCGCCCATGATCTGGCAGCAATGGGATTTAGAACAGTCATCATCGAGCAAAGCCTTGCCTTGGGCGGCGGATTTTGGTCAGGTGGCTACCTGATGAACAAAGCCACGATCTGTGAGCCGGCTAACGAGATCCTCGAAGAGATCGGCGTGCCCTGCAAGAAGATCGCGGAATGCGAGGGCATGTACATGGTCGATCCCCCGCACGCTACCGGCGCGTTGATCGCCGCAGCCTACAGAGGCGGAGCCAAGATCATGAACCTTACGAGAGTTCTCGACTTAGTGCTTCGTCGCGATGGGGCACTCGAAGGCGTGGTGGTCAATAATACGACGGCTGAAATGGCCGGCCATGACATGATCCACGTGGATCCCATCGCGCTCGAAAGTAAGATTGTCGTGGATGCAACGGGCCACGACGCTGTCGTCGTGGAACTGTTGCACAAACGCAATCTCTACAAAGCCGTGCCCGGCAACGGCGCGATGTGGGTTTCGAGATCCGAAGAGGAAGTGATGGACCGGACCGGCGAGGTCTATCCCAACTGTTTCGTGATCGGATTGGCCGTAGCGGCAGTCTACGGCACACCTCGCATGGGACCGGCCTTCGGCTCAATGTTGCTTTCAGGACGATACGGTGCAGAGCTGATTAAAAAGAAGTTGAAGAACGAATAGTGATCCCCATCTCCTGCGGCTTCTCAAAAATGTCTCCAGCAAGGCCGCAGGGAGTGAAATCGACGAGGCGTACTTTCGAAGTACGTTGAGTTGATTGAAGGACCGAGAACGCCGCTGGAGGCGTTTTTCAGAAGCCGCACTATGAACGAACAAGACTTTCTATTACAAGGCGAAGGCCACGAAGAAGATAAACGCGAGGCGTGGCAACTCTTCCAACAAGCCTATGAACTGCAGATGAAAGGCGAACTGGAAGAGGCCGTCACACTCTACAAGAAATCGATTGAGAGTCATCCGACCGCCGAGGCCTACACCTTCCTTGGGTGGACCTACAGTTTCATGGGACGGCTCGATGAGGCGATTGAGGAATGTCACAAGGCGATTGCACAGGACCCTGACTTCGGCAACCCCTATAATGATATCGGGGCCTATCTGATCGAAAAAGGCGAACTCGACGAAGCGATGACCTGGTTTCAAAAAGCCCTGCAGGCAAGACGCTATGAGAGCCCAGCCTTTCCCCATCTCAATTTGGGTCGTGTCCACGAGCGCAAAGGGCAATGGACGGAGGCAATCGATTCCTATAAGAAAGCCCTAGCCCTCAACCCCAATTACGCCTTGGCAAAAAAAGCATTGGGACGATTGATCAGTTCACTCAATTAACGGAAAAGCTGCTTAACCTGAGCCGTCTTCACATGAGCGAAAAAACTATTCTCGTCGCGGTTACCGATATCTTTTTCTACACCAAAGTCCGCGACGCCCTGATGGCGAAAGGCTACAAGATCGAACGGGCTCGCACACAAGAGGACATCGCCGAAAAGGCCTTGGCTACGAACCCATCCGCCTTCATTGTGGACATGAATGACGACAGGCTGAACGCCTTCCAAGCCCTGGAAACCCTTAAAGCCGATGCACGCATGAAAGCCCTTCCCATCCTCGCGTTCGCCAATCATGAAGAGGTCGATATCTTTCACCGGGCCAGAACGCTCGGCGTGAACAAAATCGTCTCGCGGAATGAGTTCTCCTCTCGATTGAAAGATCTAGTCGAGGAAGTAGCAGGGACTCACGTATGAAACAGTCACGCCTCCACGAACACCACGCGAAGCTTGGCGCAATCTTCGAAGAGGTCGCCGGGTGGGATATGCCCGCGCACTATGGCCACTGGGAGAAAGAACATCAGGCTGTACGCCAGGCCGTCGGACTTTCCGACCTCTCACACCGTGGGAAGAACCGCGTCACGGGCGATGATCGCGTGAAATGGTTACAGAGCCTCATGAGTAACGATATCCTCCCGCTCCAGCCAGGCCAAGGACGCTATTCGAGTTTTCTCACTCACAAGGGCAAGATGCTCGGCTACTTTCGAGTCTACACCCTTCCCGACAGTGTGTGGGTGGAAGATGTCGGCGAGGTCGGCGACGCCACCTACCAAGCCCTCAGAAAGTTTCTGCTCTACGGCACCAAAGCGAAGCTGGAGAACTGTGCGGAGTCCTGGGGCCTCTTGCTTGTCAGTGGGCCCAAGACCTGTGCGACCGTCAGCGCCGCCTTCGGCGTCGAGATGAGCGACCTCACACCAGTGAGTGCCATCGCCGCCAAGATTGGTGGCCAGACCGCCTTCGTCCTTCGCACAGAAGAAACCGGAGAGAACGACCTAGAGATATTACTGCCTACTGAAACCCTCCCCACGGCCTGGGAACGGCTCATGGAAGCCGGCGCAATATACGGCATCAAGGCGGTCGGCAGTCACGCTCGTGAGGCCCTTCGCATCGAAGCGGGCCTACCAAAGGCTGGCCCAGA